>JAUILM010000285.1 GCA_030432855.1 Bacteroidia bacterium | reverse complement strand
TATTTAATTTTGAAAGCTTGTATTTTACTAATTCAAAATCATTAAATTCCTCAGCATGACCCAGCCAGGATGACCCCACATCCATATTTACTGGCTGGACACTTGCTTTTCCACTTTCAGGAAAAAGCTCTGATATTCTACACCTATTTAGTGTGCACCAGGTCCGAAATTGATTTTCTTTCGGATGTGGTATCAATCCACAAGCTTCTCTAAAAAAATAATATGCTAATTTTTCCGGTATCTGGCTCCAACGTCGCAGTACACTCCAGGCTGCCTGATCACTGATCTGCAAATACTCATTTTCTGGTTCTTCCTTTTGATTTATCTTCGATTTAGTGGCACTAATGACCATGCGCATGCCAATGAGTGAATAAAGACAGCTTAGTTCGTCCTCTTCCAGAGGAAAACTCTCATGATACCCTCGCACTATATTGGATGCACATTGCAGAAGATCATCTGCGTCTGCCAGGGCATATGCAATGGCCACCGCAAGGTCATTTATCGTTTGGGAATAGACGGCATCACCATAATCAATGATCGCGGACACATCGGACTTTCGATCATTAACATGGACCAGGATATTATTATCATTCAGATCATTGTGGATGACCGACTTTCTTAGTGCCAAATACACTTCCAGTTTTTCATATTTCTCCCGAAAATGATCCAGCAGCACCAATTCTTCATCCTGAAAAAGATGTCGATATGCATTCGTCCATTCTGCCTGAGCAAGGTCCCATTCAAACGCTCGGTGCGCACCCGGGTGATCAAACGACTCCAGTGTTTTGGTAATCCTGCCCGCCGCCAGACCCAGGCTATAGTACAACGGAAATGTCCTCGGTGACACAACACTCCAGGGTCTCCCATCGATCCAAGACAGTACTCTAACGTTCCTTTTCTGTCCCTGCCCATCAACATAAATCGCATCAGTTGCTCCATTACTATTGAGAACAACCTTCGGTATTTGACACGCTGCATTTTGCTCCAAAAATTGCAGTAAAGAAATCTGAAAGTCCAAATACTCTACATTATATCCAGGTCGGCTAATTTTTAGAATATAGTCATCCTTTCCATCCGACAACTTAAAGTTGAAATCGATTTCACCCGGCAAAGATCGAACCTTACCTTGAATGCCATAGAAGTCTTCTGCAATTTGTAAGGCCTCCTGCTCGCTCACCTTTAGTGTATTATACTCCAAATTCGGTTTCATTTTACAAGAATAAATAAAGGCAATTCTTTACTATTTTCACTACTATAGCAGGCACTATGAAATCCGGCAGAATCTACTCAATTGATATCTTCAGGGGCTTCACCATTTTCATGATGATATTTGTCAATGACCTGGCGGGAGTTCGTGCCATTCCAGACTGGATGAAACATGTGCCGGCAGATGTGGACGGCATGACCTTCGTAGATGTAGTGTTCCCGGCCTTTCTCTTTATTGTAGGCATGGCCATTCCCTGGGCTGTCGAACACCGCCTGGAAAAAGGTCATAGTTATACGGATCTAACCATACATACCCTCATTCGGACCATAAGTTTACTGGTGATGGGGGTGTATATGGTGAATAGCGCAGAAATGAATGATAGTCTCAATCTAATACCACACGCACTTTGGTCCATTTCCCTCTATGCGGCCATCATTCTCATTTGGAATCGATATCCGGCTACCGACCATAACAAAACACGGTTCAGAGTACTTCAAGGTCTGGGTATACTACTTTTGATGGTACTGTATTTCACCTTTAGAAAAGGGACGTCCGAAGATCCGATGGGTATGACTACTAGTTGGTGGGGTATCCTGGGTTTGATCGGTTGGGCTTATCTGATCTCGATGCTGTTCTATGTGCCCTTCCGGCAGAGCTCTTTTTCCATTTTTATCATCATCCTGCTTGTGTGGTCGATCGAGATTTTGTTGCTGGGTGGATGGTTCGTTGGCAATTCTCTCGCCCTGTGGCTGGAAGGACAAATCATGCATCTGACACATACGTTAATTGTCATGACAGGCATTGCTGCTTCTATCCTCTTAAAAAGAAATCCCACAGATACGTCCTGGAGCCAGGTAGTGATAGTATTTCTCCTGTATGCTTTGATACTGTACATCATGGGATATGCTAGTGCTGACTTTGGAGGCATTTCAAAAATTGCAGCAACGCCTGCCTGGGGCCTATATTCGGCTGCTATCTGCACGGTTACATTTGGACTCATTTATTGGATTACTGATGTCAAAGGTTGGAAATCCTGGGCCGACTTCTTAAAACCAGCTGGAGAAAATCCCTTGCTCTGCTATATCCTGCCTTCTATATTCTACGCGATTGTGGGTTATGGAATCTGGCCTGAGGCCCTTGGTGTGGGAGTCATGGGTTTTTTAAGGGCTATCGTCTTTGCAGTATTTATAGTCTGGATCGGCGGTCTGATGACTCGCTGGGGCATAAAACTAAAATTATAGTCTTCGATGAAGGACATGAATCGACCACTAGAAGTAGGAATATTCATTTTTGATGAAGTGGAAGTATTGGACTTTGCAGGACCCTTCGAGGTCTTTTCACTGGCAAAAAAATCCGACAATCCCTTATGCAATGTCAGCACAGTCGCCGCCACCTTGCAAACCATTCACGCAAGAAACGGTCTAAAAGTAGCACCAGATACCACATTTTTAGATCATCCCATCTTTGATGTATTAATTATCCCCGGAGGATATGGAGCCAGGGAACTGGAAATTAAAAAACCGGACACCTTGCAGTGGATTAAAAATCAAAAACAAAAAGTCTCCATCATGGCATCCGTTTGCACTGGTTCGCTATTATTAGCTGAATGTGGATTGTTGGACGGACGAAAAGCCACTACACATTGGATGCGCCTGGACAGACTGGAAAATGAGTATCCGAAAGTAGAAGTGATCCGCGGTGTTAAATTTGTTGACGATGGCGACATCATAACTTCGGCAGGAATATCAGCCGGTATTAATATGTCTTTTCACATACTATCTCGTCTCTTCCACAGAGATATAGCAAAGAATGTAGCCAGGGATATGGAGTATGATATTGAATTATAAAAGCTTGACATCAGTCATAAAACAAAATCTTAATTTAAAACGAATAAAATCGGAAATAGACACGAAATAAATTAATTATACTCCTAATCAGGACTACTCCTTAAAATAGTTTAAGGCCTGCAAGACCATGGCTTTATTACGACGGCTTAATGGAATAGATCTTCCTCCCACTAATACTGTTCCTTCCTTCAAATTGACAGAAGTTATCTTTTTCTGATTCACTAAATAAGATCGATGTGTCAAAAGAAATTGATTCGAAGGTAGTCGCTTAGATAACTCTGTTAATGACACTTTAAGAACATACTTCTTGTCTTCAAGGTATATCACACAGTAATTTACATCTGCCTTAATAAAAATAACATCCTGAATATCAACCCTTTCCAGGCTCTGATTCTGTCGAACAAAAAAGTGACTTTCAGGAGTTTGTGATGACATTTCATTGTTGTTCTGACTCAGTATGTTTTTCTTTAGGGCAAGTTCTATAGCTCTTTGCAATTGTAACTCATCGAAAGGCTTTACAATAAAATTGACTGCATCCGTTCGACTGGCACGATTAAATGTCATATCATCTTTTAGGGAAGTAATAAAAATGACGGGTAGTGCAAATCGTTCATGAATTTTTTCAGTCAGCTCTATTCCATCATATGCTCCCTTAATATGAACATCCATTAATATTAAGTCCGGGATGCTCACCTCGAGCCTGGCTAATACATCTGTACTTTCATCCAACACTCCGAATAGGACATATCCTAGTCTATCCAGTAACATTTCTATCTGATCAGCATACAGAGGTTCATCCTCTACAATAAGTACACTAACTTTCTTCATTTTTTATTTTCAGTATCAAGCTGCCAAAGGAAGAGTAAACAAGAAATTAGAACCCTGATTAACCGCACTCTCTACCTCAAGTTGTCCTTTATTGAGCTCCACTAATTCCTTACACAGTACAAGTCCCAGACCCGTTCCTTTCTCGCCACCTGTACCCGTATCGCTACTATGGCTGACTTTAAATATTTCCTTCAATTTTTGCTGTTCCATGCCTACTCCGGTATCCCGAACGTATATTTTGATTACCGAATTTTGATCTACTGATGTTGTGCCGACTTCTATAGTGCCACCTTCATGGGTGAACTTAAGTGCATTGCTGATCAGATTTCTAAGTATTATATTAATTGATCGTTCATCTGCATGGACATTGACATTTTCAGGGAGATTATTCACCACGGTAATACTCTTTACACTGGCATGCATATCAAACATTCGGATCACCTGATCTACAATCTCATTGAGGGAGATATTATCCGGATGGTGTGGCATCACATCTTGCTGAATTAGTGCCCAATTCAATAAATTATCTAGTAAACGAGTGAGGTTCCTGGCTGTAGAGCCTATCTTGTCAGCCATATTCTTCAATTTATCCTTTTTACCTTTTTCAAGGTAATAACTCACCTGATCTCCCACTCCCTCCAATGCGACAATAGGACTACGAATATCGTGCGCTATTATGCCAAAAAATCGATCTTTCGTCTTATTCAAATCGGCCAATTCAATATTTCGTGATTCGAGTAGTTTCTTTGCTAATCGCAATCGTGAAAATAAATAGAGTCCGACTAATAAAAATGCAAATAAGAGTAATGCCAGACCAAGATACAATCGATTTTGAGTAGACAATAGATTTGCCTGTACCCGGGCTGCCTCTTCTGCATCTCTGTACTCGTTAACATTTTGTCTGACTTGCTCATTCCTTAGAATTTCTTGAGCCTTTACAATCTCCATAGATTTTTCATGCTCGTAGAGTTTCTGAAAATAGGACAGCGCAGATTCATAATTTCCTTTGAAAGCTTCTGCTTCTGAAATCAGTTTATAATTATCGCTGATTAAATCTCCCCTTCCCACTTCTGTGGCAAGCTCCAATGCTTGCTCACTTATCAATTTTGCGGAATCAGCTTTTCCTTGCAGTAAGAAGATTTCTGCCATATCTGCAAGTGTCCTTGCCTCATCCTGCTGATCAGACCGACTTCTATTAAACAATAAAACTTTTTTGATTTCAAACGCTGCTTTATCCAACTCACCTGTCAATTTATAATACTTGGATGATTGACGGAGAACGTTAGCGATCGATGTAGAATCTCCAAATAGCTCCGCCATTTGCTGCATTTCATTCAACTTCTGTCGACTCTGGTCCAACTTATTCTCCTGTAATAAAGTACTAATCTGAAGAGTGGACACATGAAGATTCCGTAGCGTGTCATTTGTTTCAACATAGAAGGCGTGACTCTTTTCATAGTGTGATTTTGCCTGATCAAAGTCCTCCAAATCAAAGAAAACATCACCCAGATGCACTTGCAATTGTGCCACATCATATGACAGATCAAGCGTCTCAAAAATTATCAATCCTTCTTGCAAGAATCGAATAGCCTTCTCGTATTCTCCTCTTTTGTCATATAGCACACCTAACTTTCCACAAACCCAGGCCTTAGTATCCTCCAGATCATAATCATCTGACAACTCATAGGCTCGCAAGAGAGTCGATTCAGCCTCTTTTAACTGACCAATAGCGTCCTGAGTTTCGGACAGATATACCAGTGACTGGGTCACATTACCAATCCCACCATCCGCATACATGGCACTCACTCTATCTAAGCGATGATGCTTATCCGGGTCTTCAGCTACTTGTTCGAAAGCTGCAAGAGCTAACTGGAAATTTTGAATCGCTCCATCATACTGCCCCAGATTGCGTAACGCTACTGCCAGATTCTTATAGGTATTTCCCTGATTCTTAATGGTGACCTTTTCCGAAAATTGAGCTATTGACGCCCTAAGAAGGCCTTCAGCCTTTTCATTTTCTCCCTTTTCATAGATATAGTTCTCAGCCAATTGATATGTGGCAAAAGCCAGAGCATCGGGATCTCCAGATTCTTCAGCCAATTCCACTGCCTCAAAGCACAATCGAAACGCCTTCTCTATATCGCGCTCCCAGACGAAGGCACGTATATTCTCCAATATTTTGATATTTGACTGACCCGCCAGGTCCTCTGATTTAAGGGCCACTTCCCAAGCCAGCACCAATGTTTCATCAAAGCGTTTTCGGTCAGGTGTCAAAAAGCATATTCGGGCCAAACCCACGAGATAGTCGATTTGATCATAGCCGGGTTTTGCCACCAGATACTCCTGATACAAGCTATCAGCAATAGCCAAGTTTTGATTTTCATTTTGACTGTAAAGAAAAAAAGACGAGCAGAGGAGGATTACAGTAAGGGTTCGCTTTTTCATCGTGTGTCGATTAGGGTCTCAATCAGTGTGAATGTAGGGCATTTCAATGTAAAAACTTGACAGCTTGACCTTTAATCTACCTGATCCCACCTTTCACACACGCTAGCAGACCGTTCAAATACCTTCTGATGTCTGGCAATTGCATTTATCTGAAATTGCCCCAGGATGGTCGGTGAACAACCATCTAATTACGCAAGAAATGAATAAGGGTCATGGATATGCTTTCCAACAGAGAATTACAGGTATTAGAGCTCATCGCTCATGAACATTCAACTCGGGAAATTGCCAAAAAGCTTTTTGTAAGCTTTGAAACAGTGACTAGCCACAGAAAAAGAATTCTAAAAAAAATGAATGTAAAAAATACAGCAGGCATGATCAGGGTAGCTTTCGAACATGAAATACTCCCAATCTACAATACACAGGATCACACTGCCAGGTTTCCCCTGGTCCAATAGCTACAATAGTCATGAAGAAGATATTTACTGTCACATTAATCGTACTTTCGATTGCTCATTTATCTTTTTGACAAAATACCTCAGCCATTCTCGATCTGGAGAGTTCGGATCAGGGGGTCTTAGTTCCAAGAATGAGTAGTCAGGATCGGATGGACATTGCACAGCCTGCAACCTCACTACTGGTATATGATACGGACACTGACTCATACTGGTATTATTATGATGGTAGTTGGCATCAAATTGCGGAAAGTACAGGAAGTACAGAAACCAAGTCACATACTGAGAGTCAATTCTTTGAATTTGAGCTTTTTGATGATCTATATTTTTCCTTACCCGGACAAATTGATGAGGAAACTCAAATCACCGTTTGTCTTGACATTACGCACTCTGACATTGAATTTCTGGAAATAGCGCTTGTCCAGAATGGGACCTATATTCCACTTACGGCCGGAAATGGAGGAAGTGGAAATAATATGCGAGGCACCTGCTTTTCCAACGCAGCCACCACAT
>JAUILM010000284.1 GCA_030432855.1 Bacteroidia bacterium | reverse complement strand
CTGCATTTTCAATGAGTTCGTTCAGCCAACCTTCAAATGTCAGACCATTTCGAAAGATGATATCGGCACTGGCGATGATCCGTGCGTCCTGAGGTGTAGCTTCATAGATGTGTGGATCTCCACCGATGGGAACAATACACTCCAACTCCACATTTTCTCCTGCTATCTTATGCACCATATCGGAGATCATCGAGGCAGTAGCCACGACTTTAAGCTTCTCGCTTTGACTAGTTAGTGTGGGTAGACCTGCACATAGCCATATGAATATCATCAAAGATTGTCTAATTCCTCTTGACATAGACATTATTTGTGATTGTGTTAGAAATAAGATGCGTTTCGTCTTTGTCAATCCGCACTTTCATAGAGGCATCGAAGTCATATTTGTCCAGCACTTCGATTTCAGAGCCGAGGCCCAGATTGAGTTCTCCCAAAAACTTCAGGAATTGTGAGTCATGATTTTGCACTCCAATCACTATGGCCATCTCTCCCACAGACATCCGGCTCACTGGCTGCTGGTTTCTGATCGTGAATCTTCCACTGGCATCGGGGATGGGATCTCCATGTGGATCAAATTTTGGGAATTCGAGAAACGCATCCAGCCTTTCAATTAACTCGTCCGACTGTATATGCTCAAGTTGTTCTGCCATATCATGCACCACATCCCAACTAAAATTTAGTTTCTCTACCAGGAAGAATTCCCAAAGTCTGTGCTTGCGTACAAGGTGGGTTGCATGCTGTCTGCCGGTGTTTGTCAAGAGTGCCCCCTGATATTTCTTATAGGCTACGAGGTCCTTTTCTGCCAACTTCTTTAGCATGTCAGTGACAGAGGCCGCCGAAGTTTTCAACTCTCCTGCTATAGCATTTGTTGGCACTGGTGTACCTTGTTGCTCTGTAATCTTGAAAATGGCTTTCAAATAGTTTTCCTCCGAGACAGATAATGACATCTAGTTATTTTCTTTGATTGCAAGATAATATTTTTAGATAAGACTAAAATAATATTTCGAAGAGTATGAATTTTGATAGTGGCAAAGAGTCAAATGATAGGTTAGAACAACTAATACGTACCCGGCGATCGGTATTCCCAAAATCTTTTACGGAAGAGCCGATCGATGATAGCTTAATAGAAGAAATGATTGCAGCGGCTAACTGGGCACCAACTCACCGACTGACGCAGCCATGGCGATTTGTGGTGATTCAGGGTGAGGCCCGTAAACGTTTTGCAGAATTCCTTTTGGCATATTATGATGAAAATACACCTGAGGCGGATCGTTCGGAGATGAAACGTAAGAAAACGTACGATAAACCCATACGCTCTCAGGCAATTATTGCCATTTGTATGCGTCGTGATCCTAAGCAATCTGTACCTGAGTGGGAGGAGGTTGCTTCAGTGGGGGCGGCAGTACAAAATCTTTGGTTGACAGTACACGCGCATGGATTAGGTGGATATTGGAGCTCTCCGGGATCGATTCATGCAGTTGGTCCGTTTTTGGGCCTTGAAGATGACACGCGCTGTCTCGGATATTTCTACCTGGGTCATCACGATCAGCCTCTCAAAGAAGGTGTCAGAGATCCCTGGCAAGAAAAGGTGAAGTGGATAAAAAAGTAGTGAAATATGTAACTGCTGACACATCGACAATCTGTTGATAATCTGGTAAATGACACTCCTTCCTGCCATTTACTACTTTGCTTTATACAAAATTGGTCAGAAGTGAAATTAACTGTACTTTTGCCGACCGAATTTTTTTCAACAGGTGCAATCTGTACCAGGTATTAGATAAAATATAAAGACTAGATATTACTATGGGTCAAACAATAATCTATGCAGTCCCGCTATTTGGTGTGATCGCACTCCTGTACACCTTTTGGCGTTCCAGTTGGGTGTCCAGACAAGAAGTAGGGACTGAACGCATGGGTCGTATAGCTACCAACATTGCGGACGGAGCGATGGCATTTTTGAAAAGTGAATACAGAGTACTGGCGATCTTTGTTGCTATTGTGGCCGTGTTGTTATTCATTAGTGGATCTTCTGATAGTGATTCGCATGCATTGATTGGAGTTTCTTTCATCGCGGGAGCCATTTGTTCTGCCCTTGCCGGTTTTATTGGAATGCGTGTAGCAACCAAGGCTAATGTACGAACTACAAATGCTGCAAGAGAGAGTCTTGGAAAGGCGTTGGAAGTCGCTTTTTCCGGAGGATCAGTAATGGGAATGGGTGTTGTTGGACTTGGCGTCCTGGGATTAGGTACTCTTTTCCTGGTGTATTCAAATATGGATTGGGATATCCACAAAGTGATTAATGTGATTACTGGATTCTCTTTCGGTGCCTCCTCTATCGCACTTTTTGCCCGTGTGGGTGGTGGTATATATACCAAGGCCGCTGATGTTGGTGCGGATCTGGTAGGTAAGGTAGAAGCAGGTATTCCTGAAGATCATCCTCTGAATCCCGCTACTATTGCAGATAATGTCGGTGATAATGTGGGTGATGTGGCAGGTATGGGTGCCGATTTGTTTGAGTCTTACGTTGGATCTATAATAGGTACTATGGTACTGGGAGCTGCATTTCTGAATGTAGCTACTGGATTTGAATCTACCAATGATTTTGGAGGGCTCAATGCCGTCTTGTTGCCACTAGTTCTCGCTGGTATTGGAATTATTACATCTATTATAGGAACTTTCTTTGTGCGAGTGAAAGAAGGTGGCGATCCGCAAAAGGCGCTAAACATGGGAGAACTCTTATCCTCTGCCCTGATGCTGGTTGTGACTTTTATTGTTGTAAAATGGATGCTGCCTGATTCATGGACATTTAAAGGGAGTACATATACCTCTCTGGGTGTCTTTATGGCAGTAATTGCCGGTCTGGTTTCCGGTCTGGCCATTGGTTATATCACAGAATTTTATACAGGCACCGGAAAACGTCCTGTCTGGAATATCGTGAAGCAGTCAGTGACAGGTAGTGCTACAAATATCATTTCTGGATTAGGTGTGGGTATGCAGTCTACTGCTTTGCCCATAGTTGTCCTGGTTGCTGCTATCATTGTAGCATTTCAATTTGCCGGATTATACGGTATTGCAATCGCAGCGGTAGGTATGCTCAGTAATACAGGAATCCAGCTGGCAGTCGATGCATATGGACCGATTTCAGATAACGCAGGTGGTATTGCCGAGATGAGTGATCTACCGGGTGAAGTAAGACAGCGTACTGACAAATTGGATGCTGTGGGTAACACTACTGCAGCGATCGGTAAAGGTTTTGCTATTGGATCTGCTGCTCTGACAGCTTTGGCACTCTTTGCAGCTTTCATGACCGTGGCCAAAATTGATTCTATTGATATATCACAGCCTCTCATCATGGCAGGTCTATTTCTGGGAGGTATGTTGCCGTTCTTGTTCTCTTCATTAGCGATGAATGCTGTGGGAAGAGCCGCCATGGATATGATCAAGGAAGTAAGACGTCAGTTCAAAACTATTCCTGAATTGACTGCTGCGCTAAACGCAATGCGCCGAAATGAAGGAAAGGAATATGCAGAATGGTCTAAGGAAGACCAGGTGACCTTTGATGCGGCTGACGGCAAAGCTGAGTACAGCAAATGTGTGGCTATCTCTACCAAGGCTTCTATCCGGGAAATGATCGTACCAGGATTGATTGCTGTCTTCTCACCAATAGTGATCGGATTCGCAGGAGGAGCTGAAATGTTGGGGGGATTGATCGCTGGAGTAACAGTATCAGGTGTTCTGATGGCGATCTTCCAGTCAAACTCCGGAGGGGCATGGGACAATGCCAAGAAGATGATCGAAGAAGGTGTGACCATCGATGGTGTAGAATATGGCAAAGGATCAGATCCTCACAAAGCTACCGTGGTGGGAGACACAGTAGGTGATCCATTTAAGGATACTTCTGGTCCCTCGCTGAACATCCTGCTAAAACTGATGACCGTAGTGGCCCTCGTGATCGCTCCATTCTTATAATCAGGGAGGACTTGGCCGTTATTATTACGGCTTTAACATATAAAAACTTTTATTTATGCCTCGTTCGTTAGAGCGAGGCATTCTTTTTGCTATTTAAAATGTCGTAGAATTTTGGGCGTTATTGATACGTTAAATTGAAGTGCCTGCCGAGTTTGAAAAACAATTTCGGGCAAAAACAAGTATATTTAGTTGAATCATTTTTTGAATAACCAAAACGCATGGGAAGTATGGTGCTACGAAGTTCGTTGATACTGTTGCTGGCTTTGGCAGGGATCTTTTTCAATTCCTTCAATACCGGAGCACCTGATAATAGCAAAAAAGAGTTTTTTACCCTCCAGGCGGTTATCAAGTTTCTGGATCGTGTTCACTACGCACCCAAGACGCTGGATGATGATCTGTCGGAGCTGATCTACGATAGCTATATGATGTCCATCGATCCGGCCAAACGCTTTTTAACGGAGTCGGAAGTATTACAACTTAGCAGCTTTGAGAAGCAGATTGATGATGAAATTTCTACCGGATCATTCCAATTTTTTGATCTCTCGGTAGATCTTATCGCTAATGGGATCCAAAGAGCAGAAACGTATTTCACTGAAGCTATTGATGTCGAGTTTTCTCTTCATGATGACCAGTCTAGTATCACCATGGATGGAGATGCAAGGGGGTTTGCTGCAGATGAGATGGCCCTTAAAGATTATTGGACCAAGTTGATCCGATATGAAATTATGGTCAAAGTGCATGGCTTGAAGAAAGCCAAGGTAGAAGGCGATGAACCCCGGAGTGAGGAAGATATGGTTGAAGAAGCAAGAGAAACCGTGAAGAAGAATTTTTCAGAATGGTTTACTCGATTGAATAGTCTGCGTAGATCAGACCGATTTGAAGACTATCTGAATGCAGTTACAGGCGCATATGATCCACATTCGACTTATTTCAGTCCCCGTGACAAAGAGGACTTTGATATCAATATGAATGGGAGCTACGAAGGTATTGGTGCCAGGTTGATACCTGAGGGAGAGCTTATCAAAGTATCGCAAATTATACCCGGTGGTCCTGCCTGGAAGCAGAAAGGTCTCGAGGCCAATGATTTCATCATCATGGTAGCACAGGAGGATGAAGAGCCTAAGGATGTCAGAGGCTGGAGACAGGATGATGTGATAGCACTCATTCGCGGTAAGAAGGGTACCACCGTTGTACTGACCGTCAGAAAACCAGATGGATCGCTGGAAGATATAGCAATTATCCGCGATCAGGTCATCCTGGAAGAAGGACGCGCTAAATCTCTCATGCTCTCTCTGGGAAATGAAGGTGCCGAGGTGGGATACATCAGACTACCTAAATTCTACTTTGAAGATGACGGTAAGCCTGGATGCGCAGAAGATGTGGCAAATGAAATCAAAAAGTTGGATCAGGAAGGTGCCAAAGGTGTCATTCTTGACCTAAGAAATAATGGTGGAGGATCGCTCTCTGAGGTAGTGGATATGAGTGGTTTGTTTTTTGAAAAGGGACCTGTAGTTCAAGTGAAATCCCGAGACAGGAAGCCCTACGTACTTGAGGATGAGGATCCAGCAGTTCAGTATCGTGGACCTCTTATCGTCATGGTAAATCACTTTAGTGCCAGTGCATCTGAGATCATAGCAGCCGCACTTCAGGATTACAATCGTGCGATCATCGTGGGAAGTAACTCTACCTTTGGTAAAGGTACTGTGCAGAGATTCCATGCATTGGATCGATTTATCGTAGGAAACAATGATCTAAAGCCCCTGGGTGAAGTGAAGATTACTACTCAGAAATTTTACAGAATCAATGGTGGATCCACTCAGTTGAGAGGAGTGGAGCCTGATATCGTTCTGCCTACGACTTACAATTACATTAAGGTAGGAGAGAAGGAATATGAAACTCCATTGAAATGGACTGAAATCGAACCTGTCGATTATGATGCAGCGATAGCGGGTCTTCCTGACAAAGAGATTCTGGCTGCATACAGTGCTGAGCGCGTCAAGAATCATCCAACGTTTCAACTAATAGAAGAACGAGCACTTTCACTTAAGGAACAGGAAGAGAGTGATTTGACATACCCTTTGAATATTGAGGGATATGAGAAAATCCTTAGGGATAGAGAAGAGCAGAATGCCAAGTTCAAGAATATGTTTAAGCCAATTGACGGTCTTGTAGTGAAGAATCTGGATTCAGAGCTCAACTATATAAATGAAGATGAAACACGGAAAGCAAATAATGAAGACCTGATTACCGGCATCCAGAAAGATGTCTATATAGAAGAAGTCATGCACATTATGAAAGATATGCTGGGTCAGCAGTAAATGATATTTCCCCCCTTAGTAAGTAACATTAGAAAGCTCGGATTTCGGTCCGGGCTTTTTTTAATACAGGTAAGTGTTTGATAATCATAGGATCGAATTATGAGAAGCTAAAGGCACTTTTGGACTGATTTTAGCGTATTGTATTAAATTAGAATCAAGAAAGGATCACAATAATGAGATGGCCGTTAACCATAGTAGCATTTCTGTGCTTGCTGGTACAGCAGGGTTTGCTATTGGGTCAATCTAATCTTGGCTCTAGCTTTTCTATTTCTCTGGAACAGGGTCTCTCTGACCGAACTGTGAAGCAAATCATTCAGGATCCGTTTGGATATATATGGATAGCTACCAGAAACGGCTTAAATCGTTATGATGGGCTGAATATTTTGCGTTTTGATGATCACAGAAAGAGTAAAATGCACATCAGCTACAAGGATATTCATCAGATTGTGGCTCGACCTGATGGAACGATCATTATACGATATGAAGATTTAAAAGGTTTTTTGGATGTTTTACCCGAAAATCAAACGACCGCCATCAAGTTATATCTCAATGAGACCAATGGAATTCATGGAACCTTCATTGAGGATATTCACATGGATGAACTGCATGACGATGTCTATGTTTTATCCAGAGAAGGTGAGCAGCTCTATGTCCAGAAATTAAAGGACTCGGACAAAGAGTTTGATCTCTTATACGCCATCTCCGGCATTGAGGCCAAAGATCATATGTCTTTTGAATTTATGATGCTGGACAGGGGCGACATGGTGCTGAATGATGGTTTTCAAAGTCTGTATTTAGTTGATACAGGGGGTAGCATTCTCAATCAGATTTATTATGATAGCCTTACTCAGACCAATGGAGTGACTGACGTATTCCTGCAGGATCGGCAGGGTAGATGCTGGTTGAGTTTTACAGATGCACCCGGTCTGTTTGAATATAATGAAGCAGCAGCCACATTTACACCATTTTCTATCACTGAAGACGAGGCACATATAGACGCCGTCTGGAATGATAAGATAGGCAATGTCATTGT
>JAUILM010000283.1 GCA_030432855.1 Bacteroidia bacterium | reverse complement strand
CTTGGAGAAAAAATTGTAGATGAGCGTGTTACAATCTATTCTGATCCATTTAATGAAAAGGTACCTGCCAATACCTGGACACAAGGTGGACTTCCGCTGGATAAAATGACCTGGATCGAAGATGGTGTAGTGAAAAACCTCGCCTACAGCCGATACTGGGCAGATCAAAAAGGCGTGGCACCTGTTCCTTTTCCCAGCAATGGGATCATGATGGGAGGTGATGCATCTTTGGAAGACCTCATCAAAGATACCCGTAGAGGTATTTTGGTGACTCGCCTCTGGTACATCCGATCCGTGGATCCGCAGACCTTACTCTATACCGGCCTGACCCGTGATGGTACATTCTATATCGAAAATGGTAAGATCAAACATCCGGTCAAAAACTTCCGATTTAACGAGAGTCCGATCATCATGCTGAACAACCTGGAAGCTCTGGGTCAGCAGGTCCGGATCGATGGAAATTTGATACCGTATATGAAAGTGCGTGACTTTACCTTCACAAGTTTGTCAGATGCGATCTGATATATTTGGGAAAGTAGAACTTACATGAAAGAATGGAACGGCGGTGAATTTTTCTTCACCCGGCTAATGTACGAATCGGGTGATTGGGATGCAGATCAGCGCATGCCCTCTAATCTGCTGCATTCCATTGTAGAGTATACTACCATACCAGTCAATACACAGGAGCAAATCGTAGCCTTAAGTGATCGAAATATATTTCAGGCTCCGTTTTGCTATATCACCGGACATCGACTGGTACAATTTACTCAGCAGGAACGAGACCACTTCGAAGCATATGTGAAACGAGGTGGTTTCGTTTTCGCTGACGATTGCAATCATGACATTGACGGATTATTTGCCAAGTCTTTCGAAGCACAAATGAGTGACATCTTTGGACCTGATGCCTTAGTGAAGATTCCCAATGATCATGAGATCTATTCTAATTTCTTCGAGTTTGATGGTCCGCCCACCACGTCACAGGAACTAAATGGCTGGGGAGATGACCTCGTACATGACTACCTCAAAGCTATCATCATCGATGGAAGAATTGGGGTACTGTATTCTAACAAGGACTACGGGTGTGAGTGGGACTATGATTTTCGAAACAAACGCTGGTATAAAATTGATAATACCAGATTCGGGATCAACATTGTGATGTACGCCCTGACTGCCTGATTCAAAAACTTAGCATGGACCAACCAATAACCGAAATCAAAGATCGTGTTGACCACCTACTGGCTAAACTCGATGATCTGAAGTCTTCTGTGCATCAGGTCATCGTAGGTCAGGATGCAGTCATAGATCAGCTCATTGTAGGCATTCTGGCCTCCGGACATGTACTGCTGGAAGGTGTACCCGGACTGGCCAAAACACTGATGATCCAATCTCTGTCAAAAGCCATGGCTGCATCTTTCAAGCGTATTCAATTTACACCTGATCTGATGCCGACCGATATTTTGGGGACCGAAATACTCCAGACAGACCAGAACGGAGAAAAATTCTTCAAGTTTGCCCCCGGACCCGTTTTCGCCAATATCATTCTGGCAGACGAGATCAACCGAACTCCTCCCAAAACGCAGTCAGCCTTGCTGGAACTCATGCAGGAGTACGCCATCACATATGCCGGAAAACGGTATCCGCTTCCCAAGCCCTTTTTTCTACTGGCTACTCAAAATCCGATCGAGCAGTCAGGAACATTTCCACTGCCTGAAGCCCAGGTGGATCGCTTTCTTCTCTTTGTCAAGGTAGGCTACCCCAGTCTAGAAGAAGAGGAAGAAATCCTGACCCGAACGACTGGTAAAAAGAGTACGGAAATAAAGCCGGTATATACCACCGGAGAGTTAATCGAATTGCAGGATCTATGCAGACAGGTGAGTATTGCACCCGAACTCATTAAGAAAGTCTCACAAATGGTGAGAAACACACGACCTGCGGAAACCACAAATGCAATGGTACGAGAGTATGTCGAATGGGGAGCGGGTCCCAGAGCCGGACAGGCACTAATCCTGGCTGCCAAAGGCCATGCGCTACTCAAGCATCGCTATGCAGTAACACCTGAAGACATCCATGCTATGATGATACCGGCACTGCAACACCGACTGATATTGAACTTCAAAGGGATATCTGAAAAAGTAAGTATTGAAGAAATTCTGCACTCACTTTACTAAAAATTAAACCGACGCGTATGTGGCTAGATCCTGGGATCATCAATAGTGTCCAGGCCTTGGAATGGATAGCAAAGTCAATCTCCAAGGGTTTTCTGTTCGGTCGTCACAGTAGTCAAAAAGTGGGTAGTGGGATGGAATTCAATCAGTATCGTGCCTATACGCCCGGGGATGATCTCCGTCTGATAGATTGGAAAATGCATGCACGAACTGATAAGTATTTCATTCGTCAGGCACTCATAGAAACTGAGCACCAATTCATCTGTCGTCTAGATAATTCGCGATCGATGGACTATGCCGAAGATGGTATCTCCAAATTGCTACTGGGAAAGATCCTTTGTGCTTGTATGACGCTCATTGCAGCTAATCAGGGTGATAAATTTGGATGGCAATCGGCGCACATGCAGTTTCCTATCGGTACGGGGATGCGTCACTGGCATCAAAGTCTTGAGGGAATCTTCAATCTCACCAGTCAGCAGGATGTTCCGGTCGATAAGCATACTAAAGTGGATACCATTTATGCATGGATTACAGACCTGTATTATTCCCTGGACGAACTAGAAGAGATTCTGAAACAGGTGAAAAATCATACGACAGAACTCATTGTTTTTCATGTCCTGGGAGGAAAAGAAGAAGATCTACAATTTGAGTCGGGATCAACCTTCATCGATCTTGAAACAGGTCAGAAAATCGAAGTTGATGCGCCACAGTATCGAAAGCAATACAAGGAACGCATGGAGAAACATTTGACCTCCTGTCAAAACTTGTTTTACCGATACGGTATTCACTATGTAAAAGCACCGATGCAAAAACCCGCGGATCAGATTATGAAGATATTTCTGGACAAGTATAATTACCTGGTAGCAGCATGAGTTTTCAGCTGTCCATAGCGCTTTGGGGCCTGGCGGCATTAGCTATACCAGTTGTAATTCACCTCCTTAGTAAGCGGCGAAAAAGGGTGATTCATTTTGGTAGTCTGGCCTTTCTGGAAAAAACAGAATCACCTTCTTCGAAATCGATCCAACTCAGTCAATGGTGGCTTTTACTACTGAGACTGGGTGCTATTACAGCTCTGGTCATTGCAGTGGCAAAACCCTTCATACATTCGAAAAAAACATCTGACATTATCTATGTCGAGCATTCCATTATAAGTGATCCAGTCTTCACGACCTTAATGGATAGTCTCTCAGAAGAGCACGATATCCAGTGTTTCTCTATCGGATCTTCCGATGAAAATACTTCCTGCACATCGTATCCCAACATGTGGTCTTTCTTTTATGATGCCAATAAAAATGCACGAAACACACGGATATTCACACACAATTTTAGCAGGTATTATCACGGCACACCCATCATGCCAGGTCCGCATATTACAGTGCATGAAGTACCAGGATCTGAGCATTCACTTATCATAGATACCATTTGTGTCGGAGATTCTTCCTATCAAATCAAGTATAGTAGTGAGGCATTTTTGACAAAAACAGCTCTTCAGCAGATCGATGGATTTACCAGTTATGAAAAATGCTCTCCCGTACGCATTGGTATCTCCAGTGATTCCACCAATGCTCAGCTACAACTATTGAAGTCAATACTGCAACGCATCGAGGCATCTATTCCGATTGCACTTAAACTAACCCGTCTTGATGAGGAATCAGATTGGAAAATCATACTGCAAGACCGCCCAGACTTTATAAAAGAGGGAAGTAATCATGTGATCTGGAATCAGCATGAGGGTACCTTCAGTTTTACCCCATTAAGTCCCACTCTGGCAAAAATGGAGGGAACACTTGACAGAAATGCAATTCTCAAAAGTCATTTCCCTTTACACCTCACGCAGTTTCTGTTGCAATCATATGTTGCTCAAGAGCATGACAATGCCGTATTCGACCTTCATCAATTGCAGGTAGATGAAGAGGTCACCATAGTAAAGGCGACATCCACACCTCGTCCTATTGCATCTTTTTGGTTTATCGCAGCGTTGATACTACTAATAGCAGAACGACTATTGTCCACAAAAATGAAGCGACAATGAGGATAGGAAGTCCATCAGAGTTCCGCGCAAAATGGCAACAAAGAAATCAGATGTATCTGATAATGGGTGTCCTTTTTTCCATTGCAATTGCCTGGAGTGCATATCATTTTACCAATATCCCTGGATGGTATGCCGGAGCCCTGGCCGTTGCCACTATTAGTTTCTTAATGCATCACACAAGCACTAAAAATCCAACGACCCTGGATGCCGAACGTGAGATGCATGCGCAACATCCCACATTAGAGTTTAGCACTCATCTTGTTGAACAACCACCTTCTGATCTATCACCATTGGAAAAAATCCAGCATGAAAAAATTAAAGAGCGACTCAGAGGACTAACATTTCGAATCCCAGGGGGTCAACAATTTCTACAACCTGGACTGATGGGTCTCGCTATGCTCACTGCCATATTATTTATTTCCAAACCACTTTTCGATTATTCGACATCAACCACTGAAGATCTTCCGGGTGACCTTCGCGGGATCACTGAGATACCTTCTGAGTCAATTGACACGGTTTCCATCATAGATGTTTACTCAACGATCACGCCTCCGAGGTATACTGGAATAAAAAAATCAACCAGTACTAATCACCAATTGAAAGTACCGGAGGGCAGTACCATTAACTTTGAAGTAAGTGTGGTCGGTAACTTTGATAAAATACTGATGGTCAGTAACACCGGAGACACAGTCACTGCTACTTCCGAGGCAAGATTTTCCAGGACTTTGATGAGTAGCGGATACCAGTACTTCACCGTGGTGGGACCTAACAATACATTCACCTCAAAATACTATAGCATAAAAACTATAGAAGATGAAAATCCTAAAATCACGGTTCATAATTTAGAAGAATATCAGCGATTACCTTTTCGACCTAATTACGATCTCTCTTTTGATGTGGAAATTAAAGACGACTACGGCATTGAAGATGCTTTTATGTTGGCTACCGTAGCGACAGGTCAGGGAGAAGCCGTACAATTTCGTGAAAAACAGTTCAGACTCCCGGCATTTAAATCAATGGCTAAGAATTATAAGAACACCTATTCACTTTCTACCCGCGACTTCAATCTTGAACCTGGCTCGGAACTATATTTCTATATCGCGGCCAAGGACAATTGCACCTTCGACATTCAGAGCACTAAGTCTCCTACCTATTTTATTATCATCGAAGACACTGCAAAATATGCACTAGTAGATGATGGAGGTATGCAGGTAGATTTAATGCCCGACTTTTTTAGAAGCCAACGTCAATTAATCATTGATACCGAAAAGCTGATTGCAGAAAAAAGTCAAATTTCACGTGAAGAATTTAATCAAAGGAGCAATGAGTTGGGATTTGATCAGAAATTATTGAGGCTAAAATATGGCCAATTTTTGGGCGAAGAATCTGAAAGTGGTATAGCTATCGAAAATGAAATAGAAAATGAAGAGGACCACGAGGGTCATGACCATGATCACGATCACGATCATGACCACGGACCGGATGGACACCAAAGCATAGGGGCCTGGAGTCAATCCGTGCTCGAACATTTTGGTCATAATCATGATCATGAGGATGAACCCAATCAACTACTAGAATCACGGGGAACTGAACAGGAAGATCCCAGTCGTCCCGATTGGGTCAAGGCACTTTCACACGATCATGATAATGTAGAACAAGCTACCTATTTTGATATGCCGGTAAAAAGTAAACTAAAAGCCGCGCTGGCAGAGATGTGGGATTCAGAATTATACCTCCGACTCTTTGAACCCAAAAAATCCCTGCCCTATCAATATAAGAGCCTGAAATTGCTGCAGGAAATAAAAAATCACGCAAGAGCATATGTACATCGTATCGGATTTGACCCTCCACCGATAAAAGAAGCAGAAAAGAGATTGAGTGGAGACCTGGATGAAATCGCAAGACCTCAGAAGCAGACGACTTTCAAATCCCAGGAAGAATTTCCGTCCATACGAAAAATCCTGCCCTTGCTTTTCGAGAAGATTACTCAGAATGCCTCTACCTTAAGTGAGGATGAAAAGGAAATGCTGCGCAAGGCAGCCAATGAAGTAGCATCGGTAGCGGTTGAGGATGTTTCGCAGATTACTACATTATCCAATATTCAATCTATTCTAAAATCGGAAAATCCCATCTCGACTAAGCAATTGGAATCCATATATAAATCATTGCGGAAAATAATTACCCATTTGCCCGATGCAACAGATGATACTCCATACTTAAGTCATCCGCTCATTGATGCTGTTCTTAAAGAAGCAGTGGATTAATGGAAGTATCACTAGTCAACATAGTACTTCTGATATTTATCGCCACCTGGATTCTTGTCGGCATATATCAATTGAGGTTTATATCGGGTATCAAACGCGTCCGAAGACTCTTTTTTTTATGTACGGCATTAGCTGGATTACTACTGCTTTCATTCCAGCCCTCGGTCACCGGGAACACAGTGAATAAAAAAGTACTCCTTATTCAACAAGAAGAACGAAATGAGGATTTTGTCAGAAAAGATTATGACCAGGTTTTTGAAAATTTCCATGAATACCTAACCTCAGACTACTACGACAGAAGAGACTCACTTATCATTATGGGAGGAGCGCTTAGTGCGGAAGACCTTTCACTTCTGGAAAATATACCGAAGCGAATACAGCTACACGATATCAAGGGAGGATTTACTGACGTGGAAATTCCATCAGTCAAAAGTTACCGTCCATTCAAAATCACAGGTTCGACAGATCTAAAAAATACTAAAGAAATCAAGGTGATAGCACCTGATGGGACAGAATATTACAGCCCCATTGAAGATTCAAAATTTAAAATTGAACTACAGGCACGGGAAGCGGGTCCCTTTTTGTACGACCTACATGTAATACAGGAAAATGATACCCTCTGCGAAAAGCTACCCATCTACGTTGAAAAAGATCAACCCTGGAAGATGCTTATTTTAAGCTCCAGCCCTTCCTTTGAAAATAACTTTCTTAAAAATCACTTCGGAGAGCAGGGCAAGGAATTTACCATCCGCCAAAAAATATCACAAGAGAAATATCAATACAGCTATACCAACACCGGGAGACACACCATATTCCCTCTGAATAAAAATTCGCTCCTTCGATATGACTTTTGTCTGATCGACGTGGCCACCTGGAAT
>JAUILM010000282.1 GCA_030432855.1 Bacteroidia bacterium | reverse complement strand
TCTTTCCTATGATAAACTGATCCTGGCGGTAGGCTCAGCTCCCAACAAATTTGGATGGCCCGGTCAGGATCTCGAAGGTGTGGGTGGATTGTACAGTTTTGATGACTTACAATACATTGAACACCATAGTGCCGATCTAAACAGAGCAGTCATAGTGGGAGGAGGCCTTATTGGGATAGAACTTGCAGAAATGTTCCACTCCAGAAACATCCCAGTCACGATGCTGGTACGTGAAGAAAGTTATTGGGATATGGTACTGCCCCAAGAAGAATCCAAAATGGTAGGGCATCAAATCAAAAAAAACCATATCGACCTGAGATTATCCACTGAATTGAAAGAAATCATTGGGGATGACAAGGGTCGGGCTAGAGCCGTCCTGACAAATCATGGAGACCGTATTGATTGTCAATTTGTAGGCCTCACTGCCGGAGTGCACCCCAATGTCAAGTGGTTAGGGGAAAAATCGCCGGAAATAGATCGTGGAATTCTGGTCAATGAGTATTTAGAAACCAGTATAGAAGACGTCTACGCTATCGGAGATTGTGCACAACTCAGGTCCCCACGGCAAGGACGGCGACCTATAGAAGCTGTATGGTATACCGGACGGATGATGGGTGAAACCGTTGCCCATACCGTTTGCGGTAACCGAATTGCTTACGATCCGGGGATCTGGTTTAATAGTGCGAAATTCATGGATATGGAATACCAGGTCTATGGCGATGTACAGGCAAACCCTCCAGAACATCACATATCTCTATTTTGGCAAAATGAGGAAAAGGATCAAAGCATACGATTAGTGTATGATCGTAAAACGTCGTCCATTTTGGGCTTTAACCTGATGGGAGTACGATTCCGACATGAAGTCTGTGAGCAATGGTTGGTTGAACAGGCCTCCATCGAAAAAGTCCTGGAGGAACTACCTTTAGCCAACTTTGATCCTGAGTTTTTCAAACCTCATCACCAAGACCTGATAGGTCAATATAATAGCCTCACGGGAAAGTCCCTGGTAACAAAGCGAAAGAGGCGGTATAATCAGGTCTTCTCATTTCTCAAAAAACAGAAATCATGAGCACAGTATATCCCAGTATGTCAGTTGCTGATCCACATCCCCCCTTTCTGAGTACTGGCCAGAAAATAGCAACGGGAATTGGAATCACGGGTCTCTGTCTCATGGTGTTGTCAATCTTCAATCGTGATGTAGCATCCAGCTCAACGCTCTTTTGGCTCAGCTTGCTTTTGACGTCTCTAGGTGTTGTTGGATTTTCATGGTCTCAGTATCAAAGCAAACCAGCGGGTATAAAGAACAACGGAGTATGGTTTGATTCACTCACTAATAGGGGAATTCTCGCCTGGAGCGCAGGAATCATCATCACCTTCTTTTATGTGTGTCTGTACTGGTATCCTCAACTGCTGGGTCTTAACCCCGAAGGTGCAAACACAAAAATTGTGGCCTTCTTTGATCCCCTCAGCACGGCTCTAAAAGGTCAGCCAGCAAGTCAGTGGTTTGTATATGGCACATTGTACACCATGGCTATCCTATTCTTTGGTGTGAAATTCATCCTGAAATACCGACACAATCGATATCAGGTTTTACGTACCATCTCGGTCATGTTCTTCCAGTTGATTTTTGCCTTTCTGTTGCCTGAGTTTCTGGAGCGACTCAATCAGCCCAGCATGGATCTGAAGAATATGTGGCCCTTAAACTACTACTTCTTCTTTGACTGGAATCTAGATAAGCTGATAAACGGTGGAAACCTGGGGCTCTTTATGCTGTTTTGGGGAATTGCCATGATCCTTATTATTTCCCCGGTGTTGACTTATTTCTATGGAAAACGCTGGTATTGCAGCTGGGTATGTGGATGTGGGGGCCTAGCAGAAACGGCTGGTGATCCATTTAGACATCTATCTGACAAGTCCCTGAAAGCCTGGAAAATTGAACGTTGGATGATTCACGGAGTGCTGGTGTTTGCCATCATCATGACCGCCATGGTGATCTATACGTACATCACGGGCCAGAGTCAGATCCTGTTTCTTAATAGCTACAGTATTCGAGAATGGTATGGATTCCTTATTGGTGCTGCATTCTCTGGTGTCATTGGTGTAGGATTTTATCCTTTGATGGGTAGCCGGGTCTGGTGCCGTTTTGGATGTCCTATGGCTGCTATCCTGGGTATACAGCAACGCTTTTTCAGCCGATTCAGGATCACAACCAATGGAGGGCAGTGTATCTCTTGTGGCAACTGTTCTACATACTGCGAAATGGGTATTGATGTACGGTCATACGCTCAAAAAGGTCAGAACATCGTCAGAGCATCCTGTGTTGGATGTGGCATTTGTGCAGCAGTTTGTCCAAGGGGTGTATTACGGTTAGAAAACGGATCAGTTGATATCAACTCCAGGACAGACCAGAAACGCACCATACATATTCCGGCGACTGAGGTAGGAATTCTCTAAATCTGAATACTTAAAAACCTCGGATTAGCCATTTAAGGCGGCGGCACCCCCTACAATCTCGGATATCTCTGATGTAATAGCCTCCTGACGAGCTTTGTTGTAGCTGATTCTCAGATCTTTCAACAACTCATCTGCATTTTCAGTGGCTTTGTCCATCGCAGTCATCCTGGCACCATGCTCAGATGCGTGCGTATCCAGGAGATATCTGTGAAACTGTGTTTGCAGAATGCTTGGAATCAGTTCTTGCAGAAGATCCTCTTCATTAGGCTCGAAGATGTAGTCTGCTTTCGTTTCCTTCACATCCTTTTTAGAAGGCTTCATCTTGGGTACCGGGAGATACTGAACGGCTTCCGCATATTGTACGGCAGCATTCTTAAATCGTCCAAAACAAACCTCTACGGCATCAAAGGTCTCATCGCTAAATTGTTCCATGATTGCGTTGGGAACATCCACAATCGCATCAAAACTCAAATCAGAAAACAAGAGTACATGATCTGAAATGATATTGGATTTGGGCATTGATTTTCTGAAGAAATCGTACCCTTTTTTGCCAATCGGCATCACATGGACATTGCCTGCCTGAAACTGCTCCGCGTATTTGCCTTCCATTAGAGCTTTGGCGGCTTTAATGATATTCGTATTAAAAGCACCGGCAAGACCTCTATTTGACGTTACGACAACGATGAGAACTTTCTTCACTTCCCTTGACACGGCATAAGAACCTGTGGATGAACTGTCAGTATTCGAAAGAATGTGCACCAACATTTCATTAAGCTTCAAAGCATATGGACGCATTCGCACGATCGCATCCTGAGCCCGGCGCAATTTAGCAGCAGAAACCATTTTCATGGCCTTGGTAATCTGCTGCGTAGATATTACCGATTTAATTCGCTCTCTGACATCTTTTAAATTTGCACCCATGGATTGCTATTCTCTGTGAGATTTTTTGTGGAAAGTCTAGGAGTATTGCTTAGCCAACTCTGCTGCCAGTGCCTCTACTTTACCCGTCGCTTCATCTGTCAATTTACCGGATCGGAAAGTGTCCAAAACTTCGGGATGTCGTTGCTCCAAAGTCATGAGAAACTGCTCCTCAAATTCTTTTACTTTCTCCACTGGTACATTTCTCAACAAACCTTTTGTACCCAGATAAATAATGGCTACCTGCTTCTCAACCGTTACCGGGCTGTATTGAGGCTGCTTCAGAATCTCCACGTTTCTGGCACCTTTTTGAAGTACAGCCATAGTTGCTGCATCAAGGTCAGAACCAAATTTGGCAAAAGCTTCCAACTCACGGTACTGAGCCTGATCAAGCTTCAACGTACCGGATACTTTCTTCATCGATTTGATCTGAGCCGATCCACCCACACGAGATACGGAGATACCTACGTTAATGGCGGGACGGATACCTGCGTTGAAAAGGTTAGACTCCAGGAAGATCTGACCATCTGTAATGGAGATCACGTTCGTTGGAATATAGGCGGAAACGTCTCCTGCTTGTGTCTCAATGATAGGTAAAGCAGTAAGTGAACCACCACCCTTCACCAATGGATTACCATCGGCATCCTTAGCCTCCTTCAATGAATCCGGAAGGTCATTCATGTTTCGGGCAATTTCATCATTGTTGATCACCTTCGCAGCCCTTTCGAGCAGACGTGAGTGCAGATAGAAAACATCTCCAGGGTATGCTTCACGCCCGGGAGGTCTTCTGAGCAAAAGTGATACTTCACGGTAAGCTACCGCCTGCTTAGAAAGATCATCGTAAATGATCAGCGCCGGTCTGCCGGTATCTCTAAAGTATTCACCGATAGCAGCACCTGCAAATGGTGAATAAAACTGCATCGGAGCAGGATCTGAAGCAGAAGCTGTTACGATGACCGTATATGCCATAGCTCCATTTTCTTCAAGCACTTTTGCCACCTGAGCTACCGTAGAAGCCTTTTGTCCTGAAGCTACATAAATACAGTATACAGGCTCTCCTCGCTCATAAAACTCACGTTGATTGAGAATGGTGTCAATCGCAATCGCAGTCTTACCCGTCTGGCGGTCACCAATGATCAACTCTCGCTGTCCACGACCGATGGGAATCATCGAATCGATAGCCTTAATCCCTGTCTGAAGAGGCTCACTCACCGGTTGTCTAAAGATTACACCGGGAGCCTTACGCTCCAGAGGCATGTTATATCGAGTACCTTCAATGGGTCCTTTGCCGTCAATGGGTTCACCCAAAGGATTTACCACACGGCCGACAAAACCTTCACCTACGCTAATAGATGCGATTTTACCTGTCCGCTTTACTGAACTACCTTCTTTTATACCATCACCTGATCCCAACAGTACCACACCCACATTATCTTCCTCCAGGTTCAGGGCAATCGCCTGTGTTCCGTTTTCAAACTGAACCAGCTCTCCAGCCTGTACCTGTGTCAAACCATATACACGTGCAATACCATCACCCACCTGTAGTACGGTACCTACTTCCTCAAGTTCAGCTTCAGTTTTAAACCCAGAGAGTTCCTGCTTTAAGATTGCTGATATTTCATCAGGTTTTACATCAACCATTTTTAGATAATTTTATGTAGTTCAGATTTTTTAATTCGTATAGTTTTTCCGCAGTTGCTTTAATTTATAGGCAACTGAAGAATCGTATTGTCTTCCTTCAAACTCAAGTCTAAATCCACCCAGGAGATCTGGATTTAATTCGACTTGCATTTCAATATTTTTTCTTGTTTTCGTGGAGGCCGCCAGTTTTTCGCGAATAGCACGCACCGTGGCATCATCCAGTGGCACGGCAGTTTCAAGTTTTACGATAGATATGCCTTTGTACTCTCGATATAATTCACCAAAAGCATCTACTATTTCAGGTAGAATATTTTCACGGCCTTTACGAATCATAATATCGAAGAAGGCGCTTGTACTCTTGCTAATTTTACCGCCAAAGATTCTGTTGAAAACTGCTTTTTTCTTGCCAATTGAAATAATTGGACTTTTCATAAGCAGATAGAGGTCTCTGGATTCGAGGCTTTTTTTCACGACCTCCATATCTTTCACCACCTTGTCCAAATCAGATTGCTCAATCCCCAGATCCAGCAATGATTTAGCATATCGTATTGCAATTCTATGAGCTGACATTCGATCGTATTAAGACAGATTAATTTCCTTTACCAGGCTCTCTACCAGTTTCTTTTGACTTTCCCGATCCTTGAGCTCAGTCTTTAGGAGTTTCTCAGTGATATCGAGAGCCATCAATCCCGCTTCATTCTTCACCTCCTGAATTGCCAGTTTCTTCTGATTCTCAATTTCAAGTTTTGCAGTAGTCAGGATCTTATTGGCTTCTTCCTTTGCTCCTTCTTTTGCATCCTTAATAATAGAATCCTTTGTTTCCTTAGCTTCTTTCAGCATACGGTTTCTTTCTTCGCGTGCCTCGGCCAGCAATGCTTCATTCTGGGCTTTCATCTTAGCCATTTCTTCCCGTGTCTTGACCGCCTCATCTAACGCACCCTGGATGTCGTCTTCTCTCTTCTTCAACGCTTCTGCAATCGGTCGAAATGCAAACCTTCCAATCAATGTCCAGAAAAGAACAAAGATCAGACAGGACCAGAAGAACAGTCCAAAATCTGGCTTAATCACACTAAAATCAGCAAGAAACATCATATATCTTGATTTTATTCATTTTCCAAAGTTGGGGAAGGATAGCAACCAACCGTTACTACGCTTCCCCGGAGTTTTTCTACTATTGATCTTAATTAAACTGCTTGTGGTAAGATATAAGCAACGATGATCGCGATCAGTGCAGCACCCTCAACAAGTGCAGCCATCAAGATCATGTTTGCCCGGATATCACCTACAGCTTCAGGCTGGCGTGCAATAGCTTCCATAGCTTTTGCTCCAATGTTTCCGATACCGATTCCGGCACCGATTACTGCCAAACCCATTCCAATAGCGGCAATTGAACCTATCATGTCAATTTATTTATGTGAATTAATGATGATGTTCTTCTATAGCAGCACCGATGTAAGATGCTGTCAAAATTGTAAATACAAATGCCTGGATAAAGGCAACCAGCAACTCTATCGCCATCATAAAGATGGTCAATGGTACCGATACGATCGCTCCTAAACTGGCTCCACCGACATTAGCACCTGAGTTACCAAAAATGAAAATCAGCCCGATAAAACTTAACACCACGATGTGTCCTGCCGTAATGTTGGCAAACAATCGAAGCATAAGAGTGAAAGGCTTTATAAACAGACCCAGTACTTCTACGGGTGTAATAATTACAGCTTTGATGGCAGCAGGTACTCCAGGCATCCACAATACATGCTCCCAGTAGTCCTTCTTGCCGCTCAAGTTGGTGACGAAAAATGTGAAAAGTGCCAATGCCATTGTAAAGGCAAGGTTTCCAGTCACATTTGCTCCTCCGAAAAACGGAATTTGCCCGAATAGATTTAATCCCAGGATAAAAAAGAATAATGCCATGAGAAATGGCAGATACTTTAACCACTTATCTCCTAAAAAGGGCTTAGCGACCTCGTCTTGTATAAACAGGAAAATAGGCTCGATAAAAGATTGAAGCCCCTTGGGTGCTTTTCCTTCCCGATCACGGTAAGATTTGGCGATGCTCAAAAACATCCAAAAGAAAAACCCGGCTACGATAATCATAGCCAGGACATTTTTTGAAATAGAGAAATCATAGAATGAGGTAATACCACCTCCAAATAATCCTCCATCCATGGTACTCTTGGCTTCCAGTTTGTACGCTGTCCCTTCATAGCATGCGTAAGCATCATCTCCAACATGTGCCACACCTCCGATATCCACCTGATCTTGCGGAAAAGAAGCGTCAGCTACCCGCATCACTGATCCCTGGTCGAGCACATAACCTTTGTATGCTTTCTTGC
>JAUILM010000281.1 GCA_030432855.1 Bacteroidia bacterium | reverse complement strand
TTGTTCCCGAAAAATCAGTGGCCGGCACCATATTTTCTGCCCAATTGCCCGCTGTATTCCAATCGGTACCGGGACCTTCGAAAGTCATGGTTGATCCCAGACAAAAGTTGGTTGATTCAGAAAAACTGAAGTTACCGCCCGAAGCAAAGGTCTCACTGGAGGAACTGACTGTGTAACTTCCGGAGCCCTCAGCACAGCAAATACCATCTCCGTACGAATCGTAAATGGTAAAAGTGTAACATCCATCTGGAAGACATATTGTACGACTTACTGTGGTACCATCGGATTCGACATGGAGCCCTTTGACTGCTATGGGATCATCATCACCCTGAGATGTGATGACCCAGGTAGTTTCCTCTGGATAATTGTCTAATGTGATTTCTATGGTCACTTCGGTACAACCTACACATGTGCTGCAAGCGCTTCCTCCACAATCCAGACCGGTTTCATCCCCATTCGCAATTCCGTCACTACAAGTGGCATCATCCAGTGCAGGTGAATAGATGAGACTCTGACGAAGTCCTCCATTTTCGAAGAGAACGCGCATTCGGTCTTTTTGACCCTGGGTAAATAAGTTCATGCAGGCATCGTCTGAATAATCCATATAGTTTTGAAACATGTCCGGATCGCTATCAGATGGACAGGAGTCAGGATTGTCATCACAGGGTGATCCGGTCCTGTTTGCTGCACCAGCGAGAGGAGTGTCGTCCACCTGATCGTCAAAACCGCAACCTCCATCCCCCCATATATGGATCAGATTGAGCCAGTGACCTACTTCGTGAGTAGCTGTGCGACCCAGGTCAAAGGGTGCCGTGGCCGTACCCTCTGTCCCAAAATATTGATAATCTATGACGACACCGTCTGTAGCACCCGGTCCTGACCCGGGAAATTGCGCATAACCCAGCAGACCTCCCACCAGATTGCACACCCACATATTCATGTATTGATCGGCAGGCCAGGCATCCTTTCCTCCGGTACTATTAAATTTGATGTTACTATTGTCACTATCAAAATCAGTTTCTACTGTAAAAGTCCGCGTGATGCCGTCGGTAGGGTTTCCATTCGGATCCAATGATGCCAGCTCGAATGCTATCTCTACATCAGCGGCTTGAGGCCAGGTATTATCTGCATCATCGTTCAGTCGTTGGAAGTCTTCATTAAGCACTTCGATTTGACTCAAAATCTGTGACATGGAGATATTTTGAGTGCTGTTTTGATAGACGACATGTACTACCACCGGTATGGTTATGAGGCCGGAGACCAGGGCCTGGTTCCGGGTTTGCAATTGCTGCTGGACTGCGTTATTTAGTTGCTGCCGACGTTGTAACACGGAGGGATCCTGTTCCATAAGATGATGCAGGTGATCCATAGTACCGCAATTTCTTTGAGCCAGGGCATTGACAGAAATTAAAGTGACCATCAGGCAGAGTAGGGTCAGAAGATTCTTGGATATCATTAATTGTTAGGGATGGGTACGAGGCAAATGTAATACAATAGTTATAAAATGAAAAAACGACGTCGGATATTACTCTGACGTCGTCTACTATTAAATATGTACTTGCTATTAGTATCCGTACTTTTAGTGAATACTCAGCCACCTAATATAATAATTATCTGTGGAGTATTGTAGAAATGAGTGACGACGACTAGTGATAAGTATGAAATCAGCTTTATTCTTTATAGAAGTCTGATTAAGTTTGAGTTAGAAAGCTCTATATCATGAAGAAATCATTTTCCTGGACGAGATTTAATTTTGCAAACACACTTTCTGCTCTCTGGCACTTTTTATTAATCCTTCTGGTCGGTTTCATACTGGTAGTCCTGTTTAAGGGTATAAGGCAGGAAGGTGTTACCATACAGGCATTTCAACTACCAAAGCACCTGGTGGAGAGTGGCCTGAATGGCCAGGTCTTTGGTATGCGGATCAGGGACAGGGTAGAACGAATAAAGGTAGAAGTCAATAGTCTGAAAGAAGACAGCACCAGTCTCGATGCACAACTAAAGCCCGACCTGAACCTGGAGGTATTAGGAGTCGGTTTTTCTACTAATAACATGATGTATCATCTTGCTGATCTATTTGGAGTCGAGAACCAAACTATCTCAGGCGATCTGACGGATATCGACCAAATACTAGAATTAAATCTTCGCGGTCCCGATTTCATCTCAAAAACAATCATACAGAAGTACGATCAAATTGCTCTGTCGGAGGCACTGGATTCATTAATACTTAAGGCAGCCCTGGTGGTGCTTGAGCATTCGGATCCCTATCGACTGGCCGTTTATTATTATAAGACAAATCAAGATCAAAGATCACTGCAGGTGATCCGTGAGATGATTGATGGAAATCATCCCGATAAGGCATGGGCATATCTGGCATTGGGGAATTTACATGACCGACAAGGCAAGAGAGAAGAAGCCATTGAAGACCATCTCAAGGCTATAGAAGTAAAGCCGGGATTTCAAATGGCCCATAAGAATATCGGTTGGAATTACTTTCAAATGCAGCAGTATGAAAAAGCGATCGAGCACTTTCAGGCTGCAAATGAGACCGGGGCGGACTTTTCTATTAATAATGGTCTGGCAAGTTCATACTCTCAGATCGGTGAGTTGGATAAGGCGGATGAGATGTACCGGAAAAACGTGGATGCATATCCTGATTTGTTATTCAGCTACGGTAATTACGCTTCTTTCCTGATGACAAGAAAACGGGACACGGTGGGTGCCGCCAGTTTATTTCAGGAGGCGGCATCTAAAGTAGCATTAAATGCAGACTACTACAATTCAATGGGTGCTTACCATATCATGCTGGGACAAATTGACTCTGCTGAGCTTTTATTAGGAAAGGCACTGGATTTTGATCCTACTAATATTATTACGTTGCAAGCACTGGCACAATTATATGAGGGATCGAATCATGATGCGGCCAAATCCGAGTATTATTTAACGGAGTATATTAAGCAGATAAAGTTGCAAAAATATGAAGATGGCATGTTGCAATCTGCACTTAATCGATTGGCAATGAATGATTATGAACAGGGTCGATTTGATTCTGCTCTGGTTCATGTACAACAAGCCATAGATATTGCACCTGATATCGGGTATCCGTATTCAACCCTGGCTGAGACCCTTGCCTTTATGGGAAATAGGGCAGGGTTTTACAGTGCTTTGGAAAAAGCGTTAGAACGAGGTTTTAGGGTACAGCCTTATATCGACCAGGAACCGTATGTACGATACAAGAATGAGGATAGATTCCAGAAAATGTTGGGGACAGCTTATAAGAATTAGAGTATAATTCGCTCAATATTAGGTTTATGAATTTTCCAAATCCTAAGAACTACTGCACGCATGGTGATTGAATTTCACGGCTAGAAAATAGATCCAGTGTTGGTCCAGAAGAATGCATATTTACAGGAGGTTGACATCGGTATGATCACTTTTGCGATTGACAGTTTTTATGTTGGGTATGGCAAACTATTTTTTGAGATTCCAGCCGCTGATGATCTGGATTTTTAGATTCTGAAGGAAAGTAAATCAAATGGGATGTCGCCTAGTTCAATGAGTTCCACCCCTGGTCAGAGAACAGAGTCTAAATCTGATTCGAGACACTGAGCGACAAGATTCTATTTTAATACTACTACAATTAGGAATTTAAATAGCATTGTACTATATTTGAATAATACTACAAACAAGAAATAAATAATTGGCGATTATGAAGGAGCACAATCTGGGGGAATTTGAAGAGATTGTCTTGTTGGCCGTCGGCGTTTTGAAAGGTGAAGGATATGGGGTTTCCATCAAGAAAGAGATAGAAACCCGGGGAGAAAGATCTGTTAGTGTGGGAGCACTTCAGTCGTCTTTAATTCGTTTGGAAAAAAAGGGATACATCAAGACAGCCGAAGGTGAGAAGACGCAAGAAAGAGCAGGTCGGCCGAAAAAATATTACCAAATAACGGCTTATGGACAATCAGCACTAGAATACAAGAAATCAGTTCGTACTCGTTTTTGGGAAGCAATGCCGAATATCCAGTTAAAGATTCAATGAGTTTGAATGCGTACTCAAGGTCCACCGAAATATCTACTCCGCTTTTTTAAATGGTTTTGTAAGCCCGAGATACACTCTTTTATTGAAGGTGATCTCCTTGAACTCTATGAAGAGAGAGAGCAAAATTTTGGTAGAAAGAAGGCAGTTCGATTATTTGCTCTAGATGTGTTGAAGTTGTTCAGGTTAAGTATAATCCGACCCGTCCGGATAAGTAACAATCGAAATTATCTTGCTATGCTTAGATATAATATGCTCATTTCCCTGCGCAATTTCAAAAAGGATAGGACTACTTTTCTAATCAACGTGATCGGACTTTCGACGGGGCTGGCCTGCGCCTTCTTAATTTTTATGTGGGTTCAGGACGAACTGCGTATGGATAGATTTCATGAACATGATGATCGTTTGTATCAGGTCATGCAAACCCTGGATCTTACAGAAGGTGTAAGAGTGGTTGATTGGACTCCCAGCCTGTTAGCAAAAACTCTAAAAGAGGACTTACCCGAGATTTCGCATTCTGTCGCAACAAAGGCCGGCCAAAACAGATACGATGGAATCTTGCGATACGAGGACCAATATGTCAAGGCCACACCGCAATATGCAGGCCAGGAATACTTTCAAATATTTTCATTTCCTCTATTGTATGGAGACGAAAGAGAGGTCCTCAAGGATAAATATGCTACTATCATTTCTGAAAAATTAGCATTGAAACTTTTTTCATCATCTGAGAATGCCATTGGTAAAACCATTGAATGGAACAACAAGAAGGGGGTTGACTATGGAGGTGTGTTCACTATCACAGGAGTGTTTAAGGATTTACCTCCAAATACTTCAGAACATTTTGATTTGATATTTCCCTACGATTTTTTCTTTAGTACTCAAAGTAATATCGGTGATTGGAATAATGATCCGATGGCTACCTATGTTCTTGTGGAGGAAGGAGTAGATATAAATTCTTTAAATGATAAAATCACTAATGTAGTTGCGTCAAAAAGGGATTATACAAATGGATTCTTCTTGAAAAAGTACTCATCCAAGTACCTCTACGCGAACTATGACTACGCAGAGGGAAATTCGTCGGGGGGTAGAATAATCTATGTCAGACTGTTTTCCATTATTGCCCTCATGATATTGCTTATTGCATGCTTCAACTTTATGAATCTTTCCACCGCCAGGTCCAGCACTCGTATGAAGGAGATAGGTGTTAAAAAAACTATGGGTGCGACACGGAAGAACCTGATATTACAGTTTGTAAGTGAGTCTTTGTTGATTTCTTTCATAGCACTCTTATTCGCAATTTTATGGTTGACAGTTTTTCTTCCAAAATTTAATCAGATCACAGGAAAGGAATTACAATTTTCTCTCCATCTGAACTTGATCCTATCATTTCTCGCTATAGCCCTTATCACCGGACTATTGTCAAGTTCCTATCCAGCTATTTATCTTTCAGCTTTTAAGCCTGTCTCTGTACTAAAGGATAAAATAAAATCATCTCATGGCGAACTTTGGTTGAGGAGGGGATTGGTTGTATTCCAATTTACGACCTCCATTGTTTTAATTATATCAGTTATTGTGATATACCAACAAATGAACTATATCCAGTCGAAGAACCTTGGATTTGACCGTGATAATATAATGCTTCTCAAAAATGATGGTAATCTACCCGAGCATTTGGAAACTTTCTTATCAGAGGCAAAGCAGCTACCAGGGGTCCTATACACTTCCAACTCAAATACTCAATTGATAGGAAATGAAAACTGGACTAGTGGCATTAGTTGGGACGGCAAACCTGAAGATCAAGACTTTGTAGTAAATGTCATTACCACCAAATATGATTTTATCGAAACGTTCGGCATTCAACTAAAATCAGGTCGATCATTTTCACGTGATTTTGGTACTGAAAACCAGAAATTGATTATCAATGAAGCGGCAGCAACAGGCATGGGAATAAATGATCCGGTTGGTAAAATCATCAACTTTTGGGGACAGGATGTGGAGATCATTGGACTTATGGAGAACTTCCAATATCAATCGCTTTACAATCCTGTGGATCCTATGGTCATTCGTTTATTCGATGGTGAAATTAATAGTGGTGACTGTATATGGATCAAGATCCAATCCGGCCAGGAAAGGGAGGCAATTGAACACATTGCCGGATTGTACGACAAAATAAATCCAGGCTTTCCATTTGAATACAGTTTCGTAGATGAATCTTTTCAAAGCCTATACGAATCTGAGCAAAGAGTGGCTGTGTTGTCAAGATACTTTGCAGTATTAGCTATTCTTATTTCTTGTCTTGGTTTGTTTGGATTGGCCCTGTTTTTAGTGGAAAAAAGAGCCAAGGAGATTAGCGTTCGTAAAGTTCTGGGTGCGAAAGCAATACAGATTGTCGGTCTTCTAAGTCGGAGTTATGCTAAAACTATTTTCATCTCTTTTTCAATCGCTCTACCTATAAGCTTATGGCTGGCAAGCAATTGGCTAGGAAGTTTTGAGTACAGCATTAAGTTGAAGTGGTGGTATTTCGGTGCAGCCCTACTTACCGTAGTTTTATTGACTTGGATGTCAGTCGGGTGGCAAACTCTCCGAGCGGCATTAGCAGATCCTATTGAGGATTTGCGCGATGAGTAGGGACATTAATTCTTAACAGGTAAATTAATCCACCCGGCGTCTACCATTGATGTAACCGTCTTTCTACTAGAAGAATTAAATATGTACTTACCTACCGCCAGGATGACCTCTGAGGTAGATCCGATTTCTACTCATTTTCCGCTTCCCGCTCAGCCCTCCTTGCGGCACGACGTTCATCCAACTCCTGAATGTATTGATCCAGTTCCGCTTTTGGCATAGGTAGGTCTTCATATTCCGCCAACCACTGACGAAAATCCTTTTCGAAAACATCATCATCAACTACAAATGCCTCATTGACATATTCGTACTTGTTGGTTTTAATACAGAAGAAATTAAATTCATCTCGTAGTGCGGTGTACTCTCCGGCAATTACTGTGGATTGCACCAGATGTGGAGGAATAAAAGTGACACCGGTTTTCTTTGCAAGAACAACATCTCCCGGCAATACGGTTACCCGGCCAATGCGAATAGGTCCATTCACACTTTCAATCATCATATCCTTAATTGCTGAAGGATCCGAACCTCGTATCCAGCCATTAAATCCTTCGATCTCTGAGAGACCTTCGACATCTCTCACCGATCCGTTAAAAATAACACCACGCTTTCCTGCTTTGTAGATCGCGTTTCCCAGGTTGTCTCCGATGAGGGTTCCTTCTTCCATTTTTCCATAGCTATCAGCTACATATACAT
>JAUILM010000280.1 GCA_030432855.1 Bacteroidia bacterium | reverse complement strand
ATCTGCAGGGGGCATCTTTATGCTAATGGTATCAAAGTAGTTCTGATTGACCACATCAATGCCATGGTTCTTAAGGCTTGTGGCAAGTCTGCCGGTCTTTGATGCAATCTCCTGAGCAATTTCGCGAATGCCTTCAGGTCCATGATAAACCGCATACATACCGGCCATGATGGCGAGCAGGGCCTGTGCTGTACAAATGTTTGAGGTGGCCTTTTCTCTTCTGATGTGTTGTTCTCTGGTTTGTAATGCCATGCGCAAGGCTTTACCTCCACTAGCGTCTACAGAGACTCCTATGATTCGTCCGGGAATCTGTCGTTTGTACTTGTCATGCGTCGCAAAATAGGCAGCATGAGGTCCACCAAAGCCCATAGGAACCCCTAATCGCTGCGTGGTACCCACTACTGCATCAGCACCCCATTCGCCTGGTGGTGTCAGTAACGCAAGCGACAAAATATCAGCAGCGACAATGACGAATCCATCTTGTGCGTGCACCTGCTCTACAAGTTTGCTATAGTCATGGATTTCTCCACTCGCATCAGGATACTGAAGCATGACACCAAAGTAATCCTGGGTTGCATCAAACTCTTTCCAATCACCCACTTCTACTTCGATCCCTAGTGGTATTGCTCTTGTTTTAATGACTTCAATGGTTTGAGGAAACACTTCCTTGTCGACGAAGAATCGCTGTACCGGATCCTTACCCCGCTTATTTCTTACACTATAGAACATGGACATCGCTTCTGCGCATGCCGTAGCTTCATCCAGTAAGGATGCATTTGCAATCGGCAAACCCGTCAGATCACTCACAACCGTTTGAAAATTTAAGAGCGCTTCCAGTCTGCCTTGAGAGATTTCTGCCTGATATGGTGTGTATTGCGTATACCATCCCGGATTCTGAAATATATTGCGGAGAATGGGCGACGGAACGATCGTACCATAGTACCCCTGTCCTATAAAGGATCGGAAGGGTTTATTTTTCTTAGCAATCTGTGATATCTGTTTCAGATAAGTATGCTCAGAAACTGCCTCTCCAATTACCATCGGTTCTCCCAGGCGGATGGATGCAGGTACCGTCTTTTCAATTAGAGCATCCACATCATTAACCTCCAGGAGTTGCAGCATTTCTGAAACTGCTTCGGAACTAGTCCCGATATGACGATCTACAAAGCCCTTCACAAGCTAGCATTTTACTGCCTGCATCAAGGAACTCGAATAGGATAGAGATCAAAATCTGGTGCTATCTACAATGAGCACCTCTGTTCCCCTATTCCATGATGCGGCAAGGTTATCAATAGATTGGCAAAGATATCTAAAAGACATATATATGCCTCACTGATATGACTAACACATTGTGGAGAATGAAGTTGACAGGTTCCTCAAGACTAAATGTCGAAGGCGGCTCTAATTTCGTCCACCATATCTAGTTTTTCCCAGGTGAAGGTCTCAACTTCTACAGTTTTGGACTTTCCATTCATGCCGAGCTCAATCTTCTTTTTCCCCGGCTTTCGTCCCATATGTCCGTAGGCAGCCGTCTCGAAATAAATAGGATTTTTCAAGCCATATCTCTCAACGATGGCCGCAGGTCTGAGGTCAAAAATTTCAGCCAATTTTGTGGCGATCTCCCCATCGGTAAGGTCTTCAATTTTGCATGTGCCATAGGTATTGACATAGAGTCCAACAGGATCAGCCACACCAATCGCATACGCAACCTGGACCAAACAGCGCTCTGCAAGACCTGAAGCCACAATATTCTTGGCAATATGTCGGGTAGCGTAGGCAGCAGATCGATCTACTTTCGAAGGATCCTTTCCAGAGAAAGCACCTCCTCCATGAGCTCCCTGACCACCGTAGGTGTCAACGATAATTTTTCTGCCCGTGAGGCCTGTATCACCGTGTGGACCACCTATGACAAACTTGCCGGTTGGATTGACAAACAATTTATACTTTGCATCAAATAACCTTCGGATTCTGACGGGAAGTTTCTTTATCACCCGTGGTAAGAGAATATCTTTGACATCTTTTGTAATCTGCCTACGCATTTTGGTCTCTGAAGAGAAATCATCGTGCTGTGTAGAAATCACAATTGTGTCGATAGCCTCCGGTTTATGATCATCACTGTAACGAATAGTAACCTGCGATTTGGAATCAGGCCTTAAATATGTCATTTCACGACCCTTCTTCCGGATGGCCGCAAGTTCTTTCAAGATCAAATGAGACACTTCAATACCCAGGGGCATATAGTTAGATGTTTCATTACTGGCGTAACCAAACATCATACCCTGATCTCCGGCCCCCTGTTGCTTGTCTTTATCTTCATCCACACCCTGAGCAATATCGGGCGACTGCTCATGAATAGTAGAAATAACTCCGCACGCATCAGCATCAAACTGATATTCAGAACGGTCATATCCAATCTTCTTAATTACCTCTCGGGCTGTCCGCTGCACATCCACATAAGCCTTTGAACTAACTTCACCGGAAATGACAGTAAGTCCGGTGGTTACCAGGGTTTCGCAAGCTACTCTGGAGTTTGGATCCTGGGATAAGAAAGCATCTAAAATTGCATCAGATATCTGATCAGCTACTTTATCAGGGTGTCCTTCAGATACAGATTCTGACGTAAAGAGATATGACATTCTACACTTAGTTTTATATTAAAGACAAAAGTAATTTTTTTACAAGATCCAGATTGAAATATGGTCACTTAATTTCGCAAGTGAGCATTTGTCGATCTCCAATAAACCCCGTTAGAGTATCTCCAATTTTTACAGGACCAACTCCTGCGGGTGTACCGGTATAAATCAGATCTCCTACATGCAGTTTAAAGTACTTTGAGATATAACAGATCAAGGTATTAAAAGAGAAAATCAGGTCCTTGGTATTTCCTTCCTGTACCATCTCTCCATTTTTCTGCAACGAAAAATTAATACTGTCCTTCGTTGAAATATCTTTTTTGTCCACGAAATCACTTATGGCTGCAGAATTATCAAAAGCCTTTGCTAGTTCCCAGGGGTGCCCTTTCGCTTTGAGTTCATTTTGAAGATCTCTGGCAGTAAAATCAATGCCGAGACCAACTTGTTCATAATATGAATCCGCAAACTCCGGATCTACATGTCTGCCATTCTTACAGATCTTCAGCACAATCTCAACCTCGTAATGCAGGTCTTTGGTAAACTCCGGATAGTACAACGGTTTATTATTTACCAGAAGAGCCGTGGACGGTTTCATGAATATCATGGGAGAAGAGGGAACCGGATTGTTCAGTTCCAAAGCATGCTGCTGATAATTTCGACCTATACAGATAATCTTCATGTGCCTGACTAATATTTCATGCTTAGAAGTCCCACAAGTTCTTTCACCTCCAGTAAAGTGTTTATTGCCACTTTTCGGACCTCGGCCGAGCTCTCACGAATCTGAGCTTTCACCCGCTTCTTATCTGCCTTAATCTCTGCCTTCTTTTCTCTGAAGGGAGTCGTCAAATCAACAAGCGCCGTGGCTACTACATCTTTCAGATGACCATACTGTAGCGTTCCCTTGTTATAATCTTCCAGCAGTGTATCATGATCTGCCGTAGCTCCTGTCGCTTTCAACAAACTAAAGAGGTTAGCTACTCCGGGACTCATTTCGTCTGTTCTCTCACCTGTATCTGTGACTGCGGATTTGATCTGTTTTCGAATCCTGGATGGCTCAGCAAACAAATCGATATGATGCTTTTCACCGAGACTTGCGCTCATCTTGCGGGTAGGATCGGCAGTCGACATCACTTTGGCTACCTCGGTAAAAAGTGGTTCAGGAAGGGTGAAGTACTCTTTCTTTATGACATGATTAAATCGCTGAGCAATATTTCGGGTCAACTCCAGGTGCTGCTCCTGATCTTTGCCTACTGGCACATAGTCAGCCTTATAAATCAATATATCAGCGGCCTGCAAGACGGGATACAAATACAGCGCAGAAGGGATGAAAGCATCCTTCTTACCACTTTGTACCTGTTGACTCTTATCCTTGAATTGCGTCATACGACTCAGTTCGCCAAATCCGGTCATTGTATTGAAGATCCATGCAAGTTCCTGATGTTCGGGAATCAGACTTTGAACAAATATTCTCTCAGGATTTAACCCACAGGCCATTAAATTAAACGTCAACTCCCAGGTGGCTGGAATCAGTTTTTTGATGTCATATGGCATTGTCATCGCATGATAGTTCACAACACCGTAAAAGCAATGGTACTGATTCTGTAGATTTACCCAATTCTGAATGGCGCCAAAGTATCTTCCTAAATGTAGATTACCGGTTGGCTGAATGCCTGACAGCACTGTCTTCATCGTTCGTCTATTTTCAAATTAAGTTCTGGCCGCAATGACAGAAATTTCAATATTAACCCCCTTAGGCAAGGCAGACACCTGCACGAGTTCACGAGCGGGAGCCGTTTCTTCCTGAAAATACTCGCTGTACACAGTATTAATGGCCCCGTACTGATTGATATCATTGACAAATACAGTGCATTTCACCACGTTCTCCAAAGAGAGACCAGCCTCTTCCAGAATAGCTATGATGTTGCTAAAGACCTTTTTGGTTTCGTCCTGTATGGTTGAGGTAACGAGGTCACCGGACTCGGGATCCAGTGCTATTTGTCCGGAGACGAATACTAATCCATTTACCTCAATCGCCTGATTGTAAGGACCTACAGGAGCTGGTGCTTTACTGGTTTCTATGATCTTTTTCATGGTGGCGTTGTGAATTTGAATTTATGTCAGTACTTAAAAACAAAAACCCCTTCCTGATTGCCAGGAAAGAGTCTATGTATACGTTTAAGAAGAAAATGTGATACTGATATCACTTAATCTTCATCCTCTTCCACCTGTACCAGTACACGACCCTTATAGTAGAGATTACCCTCTACCTCATACGCTCTGTGATAAAGATGCGGCTCACCGGTAGTCTTGCAGATGGCTACGTTAGGAGCAGTCGCTTTTTTATGCGTTCTCCTCTTTCGCTTTCTCATTTTTGAGATCCTACTCTTAGGATGTGCCATAGTCAGTTATTTTAAAGATTATAATTTCAAATTTTTCAAATCATCCCATACTGTGGGAATATCTTTCGGGTCTTCTTCTTCTGAATCAAGGTAGTCGAGTACTTCATCATTACAGGGTGCATCAGGATCAGATTCACAATCATACACCTTAACTAAAGGCAAACTCAATGTGACTGCTTCATAGATGATCGGTGCAAGGTTCAGTTGCTCAGCATCACGTTCCATAAAGATCACCTCATCTTCGTCCTCCTGCAGCTGGTCGACAAACTTCACGATATATTGTCGTGAACCCTGTAGGGGTAGCTGAATGCGTTCCATGCATCGGTCACAATCAGTCTCCATAAAACCTCCATGACTCACATCTACGATGATCATCGACGGTCGTTTATCCAGTGATACTTCCACAGGAATTTCTGAAGGACCTATCAATGCATTTGGAAAATGATTAAAGAAATCAACGTCCAAGTCAAATCGATAATTTGATACTCCAGTAGCGATGCCTTTCAGAGACAGAATAAAGGTACTCAACTCCTTCATTTCCAAAGAACTTTCGAAAGTGGCGCAAAGATATTATTTTTCACCTACCTTACCAAGACTTTACTTTACTTTGCGCCTAACATTTGACCATTAATGGTCTCAAAGGCCTGTAAGCCACAGTCAAGAAAGGCAGCATACTCTTCTACATCGGGAGTATATCCCACCGGATTGTTTAGCAATTTTCCATCGGGTGAAAGCAGGACGTAGTAAGGCTGTGAGTTATTGTTAAAGTATTCGGCCTGGAATGTCGCCCACTTCTGTCCATAATTTCTGATTCGGTCTGTTTTTTGTTCTTCGGGTAATTCAATTTTTTCATCCACGTACAGAGAAATCAGTACATAGTCATTCTGAAGTCTTTCATTGACTGTACCCTTCGGCCAAACTTGCTCTTCCATCTTTCGACAATTCACACAAGCATGCCCCGTAAAGTCAATCATGATGGGTTTATTCACTTTTTTGGCGTAAGCCACTCCCTCACTTAGATCTTTGAAGCAGTCCAGGTTATTCGGACACTTCTTGGGATAAACCCAACTATATCCTGCCGGAGGTGCTAATCCGCTCAAGAGGGTAAGGGACTTGAAAGTACCTTTGTCTTTGTCTACCACAAACCCCGTCATCAGATAGATGGCAAAGGCAAGTGAAACTGCTCCCAGGGTAACTCGCAATGGCGAAAGTTTTTTGATCGGGCTATCGTGCGGAAATTTAATTTTTCCGAACAAGTATGCCGCCAGTCCCAGTGCAACAATCACCCAAATGGCTAAAAAAGGTTCAATTTTCAGTAAGCCCCAGCGCTTTACCAGATCGGCATTGGAGAGAAATTTGAAAGCCAATGCAAGTTCTATGAAACCTAAGACAACTTTGACGGTATTGAGCCAGCCTCCTGACTTAGGCAGGCCGGACAACATACTGGGAAACGCAGCAAAAAGGGCAAAAGGCAAGGCCAAAGCCAAACCAAATCCACTCATGCCCGCCGTCAATTGCATGGCTCCTCCTTCAGAAGTCAACGCACCAGCCAGTAGTGTACCCAGAATAGGACCCGTACAGGAAAAAGAAACAAGTGCAAGCGTCAATGCCATAAAGAAAATGCCTACGATTCCTCCCACACTCTCGGCATTGCTCACCTTGTTAGTCCACCTGGCAGGAATGGTAATTTCATAGTATCCGAAAAAAGAAAATGCGAAGAATATGAAAATTGCAAAGAAGGCAAGGTTGAGATAGACATTCGTCGAAATGTCATTGAGGATCCCGGGGTTGACGGAGTCAAGCAAATGAAAAGGAATACTCAACAACACATATGTCAAAAGGATAAAGAAACCGTACAACACCGCTTTTTGAACACCATTCTTATCACTGCCTTTGGTAAAGAAGCTCACAGTAAGAGGGATCATAGGAAACACACAAGGTGTCAGAAGCGCCAGTAATCCACCAAAAAAGCCTAGAAAAAAGATGCTACCCAAACCCTTCTTGTTGACTTGTGCCAGCTCCTCTGCTCCACATTCGACAACAGGCTGCTCAAGATTGACGGGTGGAACCGGGTAATCAAGATTGGCACTACCTATACTCAATGCTTCTCCATCACCTATCTGCAAAGTTTTGGCATCAAGATCCACTAAGAAAGGCTCAGGGCTGGGAAAAATACATTTCTCAACATCACAGGCCATGTAGATGATTTCTCCTTCGATCGATCCACTATGCTTATTCTCCACTACATATGTATACTTGGCGGATTTCTTTAGCTTGGTGATCTCCATCTCAAAGACATTGTCCATTTCATTGACCAGCATCGGCGATGATTCATCAAAATGGACTGCTTCA
>JAUILM010000279.1 GCA_030432855.1 Bacteroidia bacterium | reverse complement strand
ATCTCTCCGGCACCTTCCGCATCCGAAGCCGTAATGATCGGTGTATGTAGATATACAAAGCCCTCTTCATTAAAAAACTGATGAATAGCAAAGGAAATAGCGTGCCGTACACGGAAAACGGCTCCGAACGTATTGGTTCTGAAACGAAGATGGGCGATTTCACGGAGAAACTCCAGAGAATGTCGCTTGGGCTGCAAGGGATAAGTCTCAGGATTTGCCTCCCCATAAATCTCCACTTCACTGGCCTTGATTTCGATACTTTGACCTCTACCCTGGGATTCAATTACAGTACCGACTGCACCAATAGCGGCTCCGGTGGTTATTTTTTTCAGAAGTGATGGATCCATTGACTCATAATCCACTACCACCTGGATGGTTTTAATGGTCGATCCGTCACTTAATGCGATGAACTGATTGTTTCGAAATGTGCGGACCCAACCCTTTACACAAACTTCCTTACCCAAAGGTTGCTCCGCTAACAGTGCCTTGATCGTCGTGGCCTTCAAATCCATGATTTCTATTTTGTGATCGGCGAAATTAGGGATTGTTTTTTAATGTCCTTTGCTTAATCCCGGATTATGCATTAGACTTTCTATTGCGAGACAGGCTATAATGGTGACTATGGCCAGCCCACCCACTTTCGTGGTTCACTCATTTCGAGCACTGTCGTGCTCGACTCTGCGAGATCATTCGTTCATGAGTCAAAAAGAACTTGGAGCACCTTGCCTGGCGGCCAGACAGGCCCGTCTTTATTGTATCTTTTGCTCTCACGACGAAACCCTAACGCATAATCCGGGTTAATCACAAATCAGAGTGTATCAGAAATAAATTGCTGTGGACTATAACACTTATATGGGTAGTATAAATTGGAGTTATTTTGTGCCAGTTAGAATCCTGATGCTGACTCTGCGTCAGTAGAAGCAATACCGCACATAGCCAACCTATGTAAGGTTAAATTGCAAAACTAGATCCCGCTCACTTGCTATTGAAGGTCAATATCCAGCTGAGCTATCAACGCCACAGCTTCCTCATAGATGACATCCATCTTGTCAGCACTGGCTCCTCCGGCATATAACGCAAAATCACTTTCCTTCAGCAATTTGTCCATCCGCTCTATGACGCCGGAATTTATACCATGGGAAGCAAGCATGTCCAGGACATTCTGGCGTGTCATGTCTGCCTGTGGAAGATCAAGCTTATGTGAAATAAAGTTTTTAATGCTAAAAGCAATCTCCTCGTAAAAGGCAGACTCTCCTTTTTCTTTCAGGGATTTTGCTTTTTCTAGTCGAGCCCTGGCTATTTCCGTATGGTTAATAGTCTCGGGCTCTTGTTGTTCGGCTTTTTTCGTCCGCCAGGTCATAATCAAGAATCCCAATAAAGGAATTGAAAAACTCGCCCAATACAGTGGCTTGCTGCTCAATGGTGATCTCACAGATCGTAAACTATCCCCTTGCTTGGGAGGAGCTAACTGTTGTATGTCCTGTCCATTTGGCACTTGTGATACTGTACCATTACCTTTCCCTTGACTGATATTCAACCGAAAGGTGTCACTCACTTGCTGATACCTTCTTAAGTCAGGATCTAAAAATGTAAAGGTGGGATGGATTTCAAACGTACCTGGCTTACGTGCAATAAACAGGTAATCGATTATTTTCTCACTCCTCACACTGTCTGTCACATTTACCATCCTCTCGTGATGGACCTTTGGCTCATAAATTTCAAATGATTCAGGAAAGTCAATTGACGGTTCTCGTATAGTTTTTACATCTCCACTTCCTCTCAACGTCATTCTCAGGGTAATGGCATCATCTGTAGAAGCATTGGGTGGTTGCACTTTAAATCGAACATCGAAATGTCCGACCGCGCCGGAAAAATCAGCGGGTGCATTTTCGTACGGGGACTTCACCTCCAGATTTAGCTCGTTAGAACTGATGTTTCTAGTCTTGAGATTAAAGTTGGAAAAGAAACTGCGCCGTCTCTGGGATCGATCCGGAATACCCACTCTCACCACGATGGGTTCGATATTGATCAATCCACTCTGCTGTGGAAAAACCGACACTTTGCGCAGCACTTTCGTACTATATTCTTTACCATCCTTCACAATCTTCACCACCGGTTCTTTATAGGCATCCAGGATCTGGGCATAGCACCCGTCATATGCACTTTCTGACAGTATGTTGTAGTTTTCTATGTTGACTTGTGTGTAGATCCGATATCGCACTATGACCTGCTGCCCGATGTATGTTTCTGTAGAGTCGACTTCCGCCACCAGATAAATCTCTGCTTCATTATCATCCTGAGAGACAGCTCCGGGATCTTGCTTTACGACTTCGACAGTCAGCATTTTGGTGGTCAGCGTCTTGCCATTTACTCGTACTCGTGCCGGTTTGATTCTGTAAGTACCGGGTCTTGTAGCCTGTAAAGTATAGCTATAACCAACCGAACGGGTCGAAACACCGTTTATAAAAGTGGAACGGGTCATTTGTGACGGTCCTGAGAGCAGTCTGAGACCATCAAAATCGGGAGCTTCAAACGACTCAGGATTGGCGTTTTGCAAAGTAAAAGAGACCGTAAAAGCACTCCCTACCATTACCTGCCGGGCATCCGTGGTAGCTTCAAAGGTAACCTCCTGCGCAAAGACTGGAGTCGAGGCAAATAGAGTAAGAAGGAAAATAGATGTGATAATCCGAGGTAACATTAGATCTTGGTTTCCTTTAGTTTCTTCTTTTTCCGGGGTGGCTTTTGCATATCGAAAAAGGAGGAAAACGGCAAAGTATTGGCATCTTGTTCGATCATAGATGGTGCATCAACCCCTTCAGGATTTGGAAGACAAATAATATCAACAGGACCGGTTTCCCAGGTTTGATCTTCCGATTCCCAATAGGCAGGGGGTATAGTCCAGTTGCCTACACCAGGTACCTTAAGGAAGTAAGTGATGCTCGTTTTTTGTGAGGTGTGTCCATTGATCATTTGCATACTGCTGCTTTGATTGGGACCACCGACCACTTGCATCTCATCCCAATCCGGTGCCACAAACCTGCCTTTCAGATTGTGTGCTGTAAATCGCACCTCAAAGTAATTTCCATCGAGAATTGAATCGCGGCCTATAAGTACTTCAAAGGAGCCTTCTTCACTTTCCTGCGCTCCCAATATGTTGAATGATGTTAAGAAAAATAGCATGGCTACCCATCTCATAACATGTGATTTTTAAGATTGAAGATTACCAGTCCTTACTTTGTTTCTTTTCGCCTGCCTGTTGCCGTCGTATTTTCTCTTGTACTTTCTTGTCTTCCTCTTCAATGATTTCTAAAAGTTGCATCGCCTGTTCCTTTGACAGTTTTTGCTCTAGTTGCTCCTGTTGCTGCTCTTCTCCGTCCTGATTTTGATCCTGCTGTTGCTGTTGCTGATCTTGTTGTTGTTGCTGTTGCTGCTCCTGATCCTGTTGATCTTCGTTGTTCTCATCCTGCTCTTGTTGATCTTGCTGCTGCTGTTGTTGTTGCTCCTGTAGGTTCTGCTGTTGCAGGGCCATCATCAGATTTTGCTTGGCGTCCAGATCGTTTGGATTCACTCTCAGGGACTTTTTATACGCCTCAACAGCCTCCTCGTATTTATTATTTAAAAAGTGTGCATTGCCTAGATTATAGTAGGCCTTCGACTTTTCATTACCCGGCAGTAGTTCTGCAGCTCGTTCATATTGACGGGCTGCTTCCTCATATCGACTCTGATTGAAAATGGCGTTGCCGAGATTGAAGGTCCCTTTCTCGTCCTCCTCCACTATCGTTGCTCTTCGATAGTCCTCTTCGGCTTTCGAATAGTTCTTGCGGTCATAGCTTTTATCGGCTTTCAGCCGAAGACTGTGCGCCTGGTTGGCTGATTGTCCAAAAAGCGACAACGAGCCAAGTGTGATTAAGAAAACTGAAATCCATTTCACCATCTTAAAACAATTTTTTCCGCCGAAAAAAAAGATTCTCTAGCATCCAATGTCCCACGATGCATAGAATGGAAAGGGCCAGAAAGGGCTGGAAATAGCTTTCATATGCCGTAAAAGACCTTTCCTCAAATTCTCTTTTTTCCAGCTGACTTATCTTCTGATCTAATGTCTCTAAAATACTTGTAGTTCCATTTAGATAGAAATAATCCCCACCACCGGACTGGGCTAATTCCATCAAAAGAGTCTCATTCAACTGGGTACGTACAGGCTGACCATTCTGGTCCCTCTTCCAATCATTTGTCCCTTGATTGTTGATGGGGATAAATGATCCCTGCGCCGTACCAACACCCACGGTAAATACCAACATTCCCTCCTCATTGGCAGCTTTTGCTGCTTCAATAGCTTCGACATCATGATCCTCTCCATCAGAAATAATGATCAAAGCTCTGTGATATTTTCGATCCTGTGTAAAACCTTCTCTGGCCGTCTCAAACACCTCCGAAAAAGAGGTGCCTTGCGTAGATGCCAGATTGGGGCCTGCTGAGCGCAAGAAGATTTGAGCGGCCGCATAGTCAGTAGTCAGAGGCATCTGCAGATAGGCACTGCCCGCAAACAATATGAGCCCGATCCGCTCACCACGAAGCTTTTGCGTAAGATCTAATGCAAATTTTCTCGCCTGCTCCAGTCGATTGGGTGCGACATCTGCGCAGTACATGCTGTTAGAAATATCAAAGGCAATAAAGATATCCGTACTTCTTGATTTCACCTTTTCACGCTTGGCGCCCCACTGAGGATTAGCCCAGGCGATGACCAGTAAAGAAAAGGTCAGGATTGAAAGTACCTGTTTCCAAATACGCTTTTTTTGAGACACGTGTAGTGTCAATTGATCGATCAAGGTACTGTCTCCAATCAGGCGCTTCTGACGACTATACCATCTCCATCCCAGATATAGGATGATACTTAGAGGAATCAGCCCCAGCAAGAAATAAAGATTCGTAATGTGTTCAAACCTAAACATGTATTACGGGTATGTCCTGAATAATGTGATCGACAATATCAAATGAAGAAAGTAGAAAATCAGTCCCAATTTTAAAAATCGTCCGAACTCTTCACTGTAGCGATTAAACGTGGTCACTTCCCTTTCTGTTTTCTCCAGCTGATCAATTTCATTGTATACCAATTCCAGGTTCTGTTCATTGGTCGCCCGGAAGTATTGTCCTCCCGTGATCTCAGCTATCTGCTGCAATAGGGGTTCATTGATCATCACCCTTGCATAGTCAAATACATAGCTACCATCACTTCGTTTGCCCTGTGGAGTCAGGGCCATTCCCTTACTACCTACGCCTATTGTGTAGACTCGTAGACCCAACTCTCTGGCCATCTCTGCGGCCGTTAACGGTTGGATATATCCTGTATTATTATCTCCATCTGTCAGTAGTATCACCACCTTACTTTTGGAGTCACTGTCTTTTATGCGGTTGACCGCAGTGGCCAGTCCCATGCCTATTGCCGTCCCCTCTTCGAGAAAACCGCACTGCAATTGACTAAGAAATCGCTTTACGATCCTATGATCGGAAGTCAAAGGACACTGAGTGAAACTTTCCCCCGAAAAAACCACAACTCCAATCCGGTCATCGACCCTTTTATCCACAAATTCCGATGCCACTTTCTTACTGACCTCCAGGCGATCAGGCTGAAAATCCTTTGCCAGCATACTACTGGACAGATCAATCGCCAGAATGATGTCAATGCCTTCCGCTGTCACCTGCTCTTCCTTCAAAGCAAACTGGGGTCTGGCCAGTGCCAGAATCAAAAAAGTAAGTCCAATCCACTGTAGAATGGGTAGAAAAGGTTGTATTCTGGTACGCAGAGATGGGCGAGAACTCAAATAACTTGATGAAGAAACATTGAAGGCAGGTCTTTCACCCTTGGCCGAAAAATACTGAAAGTAGATCATCACCGGGATGATCACCAGGCTAATGAGAAACCACGGATTCTTGAAGGATATTTGCTGAAAAAAATCTATCATTCTTCCTCCTCTGTTTGAACGGATTGATCTATTGTCTCCTTAGTTCCTATAATAAATGACTCGGCCATTTGCATGAACTGATCATGAACGCCGAGCTCTGGCTTGGCCTTGGCAAATTTGATTAGATCTGCCATATTCAGAATCTGAGACAGTTGTTCTAACCAGTCACGTACCTGATCTTTCTTTCCGAGCTCCGATATAATCTCACCCGTCGTTGACTCCAGGGCCTTGATCTTAAAACGGTTTTCAAGATATTCTCGGATGATATGTGTCAGCTCTGATTGATATTCCTTGATCTTACCTTGTTGCCAGAGTTTCTTGCCTTTAAGTTTCTCCAGACTCATCAATGCAATTTGATGCGGAGGTAACGGTACTTCGACGATTTCTTCTGGCACGGCTGTATACTTCTTACGTAAGAAGACAAGACCAATAATCAACAGTCCCACGAGAAACACAATGATATAGAGCAAGAAATCACTGAGGCGAACAGGTTCTTTTAATATGGGCTTGATCGGTGCCAATCCCGTCGAATCCAACATGATACCCTGCACTTCCAGAGCTAGGTCATTCGAATAGATACTGTCACCTGCTATCTGCAGAATTAGCGGAGGCAGCACTACATATCCGGTGTCGAATACAGCAAATGTCAGTTGCTGTTCGAATCCATTCGTGGTCTGGTTCCATTGCTGATTATCGAGAATTTCTACTCCTTCACTTTCCCATGCAGAGAAGTCAATCGGGCCGGGAGAAGTGCTAGCCGGTGATAGCTGTAGATACAAGGATCGCTGGTCACCAATAAGCATCTTATTGCTATCTACTCTACATTCAAATGATACCTGGGCATGCAAATCCTGAGGGCAAAAAGCCAGTAAGGCCAGGAGTACAATACCATGGGCCCAAAAAGATCTGACCTTTTGTATAAGTGCCGGTTTTGCAATGGTACGCATCATATCCCCTAGTTAGCTCTTCTCTTAAAAAATCGATGAAGTGCGATAATGTAAGATTCACGAGATTCCAGATTAATAATATCTGCCCGTGCCTGACTAAAGAGGCGACTTAATGCGGTTTGTTTTTCCTCAAATTGTGACTCGTGGTAATCTCGCGTTGCTTTATCGTTCGTGTCGATTAATCGCATCGTACCAGACTCCACGTCACGTACATGAATCAGCCCGGCTCGAGGTAGTGATTGCTCGAACGGATCATAGATATGGAGTCCTATGATATCATGTCTTCTGGATGCGACCTGTAATGCCTGATCATATCCGGAGGCGTAAAAGTCACTCAGCAAAAAGCAAATGCTCTTCTTTTTCACTACATTATTAAAATAGCGTAGTGCTTCACTGATGTCCGTTGTTTCCCCGGTGGGCTCTATATCTATGAGCTCACGAATGATCCTGAGGATGTGCTTTTTGCCTTTCTTTGGTGGAATGTATTGTTTTATCTGATCTGAAAA
>JAUILM010000278.1 GCA_030432855.1 Bacteroidia bacterium | reverse complement strand
GAATGGCTCGTCATCTTCCTTGGGAGGTGTGAAAGTCACCTCAATTTCTGGAATATCACTGGCCTTCGGAAATAACCAGGGTTCGGAGCTATTCGCTATATATCCGTCGCTCAATAGAATGACAGGAGTCATGTGTTGTATCGCCAGTCGACAGGCTTCAATGGCTGCAAAGAAACAATCACCAGGCGATTTTGCTGCAATCACTGGCATGGGAGATTCTCCATTTCGTCCATATATTGCCTGCAAGAGATCGGCCTGCTCAGTCTTGGTCGGAAGTCCGGTAGAAGGACCTCCCCTTTGCACATTGACTATCACCAGGGGCAGCTCCAGGATCATCGCAAGACCTGCCGCTTCACCTTTTAGAGCCAGTCCTGGGCCTGAGGTACCCGTGATGCCAAGATTGCCCCCATAGGCAGCACCGATAGCTGCGCAGATAGCCGCAATTTCATCTTCCGCCTGAAAAGTCTTCACACCAAAATGCTTATACGATGCCAGTCCATGCAGGATATCCGAAGCAGGTGTAATTGGGTACGAACCGTAAAATAGGGGAAGGTTAGCCTTTTTAGAAGCCGTCACCAATCCCATTACCAGGGCTTCATTACCCATGATACCTCTATAAACACCTGGTTCTAGAGGAGCAGGATTTACCTTGAATTGAGAAGAAAAGGTCTCCGTGGTTTCTCCAAAGTGATACCCAGCCTTCAACACCGCAAGATTGGCTTCGAGCACCGTAGGCTTCTTACCAAATTTGGCATTGAGAAAGTCAATGGTATGCTGAAGGTCCCGATCATATCGCCAATAGATAAATCCCAGTACAAACATGTTTTTGCACCGGTCCTTATCTTTCATACCCATATCAAATTCTGACAGGCATTCACGCGTCAGTTTGGTGATCGGTATTTTGAAAACTTCATAGCCATCCAAAGAACCATCTTCCAGTGGATCGGCATCATCTTCATATTTGGCCAGTCGGAGATTTCTCTTGTCAAATCCATCCGTACTAGCGATGATGGTACCGGTATCTTTTAGATTGTGAAGGTTGGACTTTAGGGCCGCTGCATTCATAGCAACCAATACATCGTATTGATCACCCGGCGTAAATATATTGGTACTACCAAAGTGGATTTGAAATCCGGACACCCCGGGCAAAGTCCCGGCCGGAGCTCTAATCTCTGCCGGAAAATCCGGAAAGGTAGCCAGGTCGCTTCCTGTGATGGCAGTATTGTCGGTGAATAAACCACCGGTCAATTGCATACCATCTCCTGAGTCACCAGCAAACTTGATGGTAACTTCATTTTGAATCGTTAAATCAGAACTCATTGAAAATTTATCTTATATGACTTCTAGAGATGCAATTTCTCCTTTCGCTCCAACAAAGTTGCCTCATCTTCTTCTCGGTCCGGATCGGGGACACAGCAATCTACAGGACATACAGCCGCACATTGGGGCTCTTCATGAAATCCAGTACACTCCGTACACTTGTCAGGAGTGATATAATAGAAGTCCTCAGAAATAGGTGCTTGCTCAGCATCGGCATCCACCTCTTCGCCATTTTCCAGGACATATGTACCTTCTACCGAAGTACCATCAGAAATTGACCACTCAACACCACCTTCGTAAATGGCATTGTTAGGGCATTCTGGTTCGCAAGCACCACAGTTTATACATTCGTCAGTGATCATTATCGCCATAATAAAGCGTTTTTTCCCATTTAGTTTTTAATCGAATTAATGCTTCGATTTTTAAATTTTGCTTTAAACCTCGAAATATATATAAAACATACAAAAGAAAGTCAAAACATCTAGCCTTTCTTTACGGCCTGCCTCATACAATATTTTGTGTCTCAGTATTTTATTTTCCTTTTGTATCGTTTTGGGCAAATCTTCCTTGTTTTTCTGTGGTTGTACTGATGAACAACACCTTCATAGTAGCTTATTGATTTAATTCCCTTTTTAACATTTAGGTTCCCATTTCAGGCAAAGTATTTGATACAAGAAACGTACACAAAGCCGTAAACACATGAGATTATCCTGGTATTCCCTTTTGATCATCGGACTAGGTATTTTATTCAGGTTTACCTTTTTTGCAGACAGTCAGACCGTGGATGAGGTCAATCCCGGAACGGTACAACTTGCCAGCATAGAGGAGGCCAAGAGCACATATCCACCTGACATGACCCCGCAGTCTAGTAGTGGGTATCGAGATACCTCATTTGAATATGATATCTCTCAAGAGAGGTCGGATTCTACCCTGTCGATCAGAACAAATTATCCACGATCAATGCAATACACCCTTTCTAACCTTGATGGGAAAATCATCAAGAGAAAGCGCTTCCGTCAGGCGGATATTCTTTCTCTCAACAATCTTGGTCCAGGTCACTATGCCCTGTATTTCTTTGCAGGAACACAGGTGGTGAAGGCTGAACTGGTGTCGATTGAAGAATCTTAATATTAACTTACACCCAAAATTCTGCTGTGGGGTTTTGGGATATTTTTCGATCTACAAGGAAAGAGGACCTGCGGCTGGTAGCAAACCAGCTAAAAATGGAGTATAGTCCATCAGATGATTGGGGCACACTCAGCCTGCTGAAGGATTTCAAACTATTTAAAATAGGTGGCCGTAAGAAAATCAGGCACCTGATGATCTCCGGAACCGATTACAACAATACCAGGACCTCAATCTTTGATTATCATTTCACGATTAGTACTGGAAACTCAAGTCAAACTTACAAACAGACTGTCTTCTTCGTACAATCGAAAGAACTAGGTCTTCCTCAGTTTTATATGAGACCTGAAGTATTCCTGGATAAGGCTGCCCGCTTATTTGGCAAGGAGGATATCGACTTTGTATCTCACGAGGTTTTTTCTGATAAATACCACCTGACAGGAAGTGATGAATCACTGATCAGAAGTACTTTTACGCCCGATGTGTTGCACCATTTCACATTTAACCACGGATGGTCGGTGGAGGGTTTAAATTATTTTCTAATTATCTACAGGAAAAAGCATTTGATGCCTCCTGAGGAGATTAAGTCCTTCTACCAGATGTGCCAGAAGGTTCTTGAAATGCTGAAAGAAGGTGGATTTCAAGTTTAATTTTATCATGTATGAATCGTATAGTTGAGTTATTGCGAAGTACATATCATGGTCCCGTGTGGTATGGTAAAAGTGTACGAAATACGCTGGAGGATGTACCCGTGGGCAAAGCGTTGCTTCGATTGAACGGAAGCTACAATATTGCAGAGCTGGTGCACCATATGATAGCATGGAGGCGATATGTCGAACATCTCCTAAAGGAAGGTGAATCTATTGTCATAGAAGAGGAAGAAAACTTTCCCACCATTGAGTACATGACAGTTGAAGATTGGCAGGAGTTAATTGAAAAATTTGATCAATCACAGAAATCACTCGAAGAACTAATGCAGTCCTCAACGATGCATCTCTCTGATCCTGTTCCATCAAAACCTTACAAACTATCCGACGTATTGCAGGGCATAATTCAGCATGATGTGTATCACATAGGGCAAATTAATTTTTTGGCAAAATTTCTCTGAGTACATAGGATGGTAAGAATTTGTTGGATCTTCATAGTAGGTCTGTTTGGATTGAATTCCTGCAAAAACTCGTCGATCACAGATCAGACATTTGAAGGACCAGTATTTGATACGCAAAGATGTCCTGAAAACAAAAGCTGGGACTATCTTACATCAGAAGATGCTTTTCAGTATGCACAGGGCCTGGAGGGAATTTCATCACTAACGAAGGAAGTGGTAGGTGATTTTACACTTGAGGCTACCTTCCTGATCACTGGTAATGACGCTGGTCTGGTATCGTCAGGTGCTTCGGATTATTATCTGTTGGTGGATCGGGATACCATACGCAGCATGAGGAATGATTCGCTGATCGCAGAGACATATTCAAGAATTGATCAACCCATCAGACTACGCATGCAGAGAGTACAGGATCGGCTGCAGTGTTGGTGGGCGCCTTCCAATGATCTGTTTCAGCTACTATCTGATGAACCACTCAGCGAAGATGAGACTCTACAGGCAGGACTCGTGTGCAGGGGCTCTGGTGGATTTGTATTTCACCAGGTGAGCCTGCACACAGCACAGTATTCAGCCCAGGTATCTGTTGCTAATGTTGAAAGAGTAAACATGACAGGTCAGACCCGTGAAGTGGTTCACCATACCAGCACTCCTATCCAAAATGTACAGGTCTGGAAAGGAGACTCATTAGTTATTCTTAATAAGGGGCGATTGTTTCTCCTTTCCAATGATCATGTGGATTCTACCTTGTTTACTGTTCGTGACAGCATTAGTACTCATAATCTTAGTGCATCCGCAGATTATTCAGTGGTCGCTTATCCCAACAGACTCCAGATACTTGCACTTGAAAATCTGAGACTACGAAATATTCCGCGGTTGCGGTCTTTTGTAGAAGGGACTGTGTCTCCAGGTTGCACCGAGGCTTTACTCTCAGGATCCAGACGAGATGAACAGGCAGATCTTTATATGTACAATCTAATTTCAGGTCGGTTAAATCAAATCACCGATACGCAGGATACATTGGAGATCCAGCCTCGCGTGCACGCTGATTCATCAACTATCTTCTACACATTGAGAACTACCACAACATCCGAAATCTGGGTAGCTAAAGGATCCGATCATCAACCAATCTTGAAAGGTGAGAGAGCCTATTTCTCACCTAGCTTGTCGCCGGATGGTAAATGGCTAGCTTATTTAGCAGCTGAGGATATATCAAGTCAGGAGTTATCGCTGCAAGTATTGAATCTTGATGATCCCAAACGTTCAGCAATATCTCTGGCACATTTTCGAGGAAATAAGGAGTCTCTGGCATCTGGAGCCTGGTCTTCCGACAGTCAATTTATCTATTTCACCTCGCATTAGTTTACCTACATTAAGTAGTCATAAATAAAGAGATCTCTCAACCTCCCATTTTCCATCACAAGTGGCTTGCGGGAAAGTGAAGGACAGATGACTCAACTTTCCCCAACTCGAATGTAGGTGAACATGGCCTGTGCTACTGCTGATATACCATAATACTGTCATTTTGGCGAGACGGGAACTTCATCCGTCATCAGCTGTTATATCTTTGCACCCAATCTACAGGAAATGGCACGTCGATTTGGTAGGACATCGGGAAGTAATAATCAGGATTCGTCAGCGGATAAGGTGAAGATCAGCTGGGATATGCTGAAGCGGGTGACACGGATCTATCGGTTTATTCGACCTTACAGGTACTACTTCATGATAGGTCTGATACTCCTGGTGGTATCCAGTCTTATCTTCATGATTTTCCCGGGAGCTGCTGGAGAAATGGCTAATGCAGCGAATGGTAATTCCCGGCTCCCTTATTCGGTGGGTCAGTATGGACTACTCTTTCTCATCATATTGGTACTGCAAGGGACTTTCTCATATTTTCGGACGATCACATTTGCCATAGTTAGTGAAAAAGGAATGGCCGATGTTCGAAAGGCACTGTACAACAAGCTGATCACTCAACCGATCCAGTTTTACGAAGAACGTCGGATTGGCGAAATCACCAGTAGAATTACTACCGATGTGGAACAACTGCAAGGAGCTTTTAGCATTACACTGGCGGAGTTCTTGAGACAACTTGTGATATTGATATCTGGTATCGCTATCCTGGGATGGTTGGCCCCCAAGCTTTCCCTAATTATGCTCCTGTCATTCCCGGTCATTGTAGTGCTTGCGATGGTGTTTGGACGATATATCAAGAAGCTTTCACGAAAGCGACAGGACAAGTTGGCGGATGCAAATATCATTGTGGAAGAGACTATGCAGTCTTTCTCTGCAGTCAAGTCATTTACCAATGAATGGTTTGAATCGATTCGATATGCCAGGTCGGTGGGAGACATCGTCCAAATCTCCCTGAGCTATGCCCGCGTGCGGGGGATCTTCTTCATCTTTATTATAACGGTCCTATTTGGTGGTATCTTCTTTGTCTTATGGCAGGGTGCCTTATTCGTAGAAAGTGGAGACATGGAAGTCGGCGATTTATTCTCCTTTATTATTTACACTGGGTTGATTGGTGGTGCCATTGCAAGTATTGGAAACCTTTACACGCAACTTAGCGGTGCTATGGGTGCTACCGAACGCATCCTGGAGATTCTGGAGAGGGATCAGGAGGTGACATTGGCTGAGACCCTGGACAATCCCGTGGAGATTCAGGGATCTATTGCATTTGAAAATGTGGTTTTTCGCTATCCCACAAGAGCTGACATTGAAGTATTGAAAGATGTGAGTTTTGAAGTGCCGGTGGGTAGTAAAATTGCATTGGTGGGTGCCAGCGGTTCCGGTAAATCGACTATTGCCAAGTTGGTTATGCGATTTTATGATGCGCTGGGGGGTGTGGTAAAAATTGACGGAAAGCCTATTTCTTCATTTGATGTGACGGCATTGCGTCAAAATATCGCAGTCGTGCCCCAGGAAGTGATCCTTTTCGGGGGGACCATACTGGAAAACATTCTCTATGGAAAGCATGATGCAACCGAAGAAGAGGTCCGGGAAGCGGCAGTTCAGGCAAATGCCTGGGAATTCATATCCTCTTTTCCGGAAGGTCTGCAGACCATAGTAGGAGAACGAGGAATTAAATTATCGGGTGGACAACGACAACGCATTGCGATTGCCAGAGCCATTCTGAGAAACCCCAGTATTCTGCTACTAGACGAAGCCACTTCCAGCCTGGATACAGAGTCTGAGAAAGTAGTCCAGGATGCCTTGAATACATTGATGGAAGGGCGAACTTCCATCATAATCGCCCATCGATTGTCCACCATCAAGGATGTGGATTGCATTTATGTCTTGCAGGATGGGAAGATCATTGAAGCGGGAACCCACTCGGAGCTTTCACTCGTGGAAGATGGGGCCTATCGAAATCTTGCAAGATTACAATTTGAAAATGCAGTCTGATGGCATTGGATGTCTACCATGATTTTTCCTTAGAAGATTACCACACCTTTGGAGCAAAAGTCAGAGCCAAGGCTTTTGTTCGTGTCAGGGAACAGAAGGATGTCCTTGAAGCAATTCATATGGAGGTACAACCCAAGATGGTACTTGGCGGGGGCAGCAATCTACTTTTCACACACGATTTTGAGGGTCTGATCATTCATAATCAGTTTGATGGCATGGAGGTGCTTTATACTGATGAAAGTAGTGCGGTCATAGAGGTAGGTGGTGGAGTGACCTGGCACGAACTTGTTTTGTGGTGCCTGGATCAGGATCTTGGTGGACTGGAAAATCTTTCGCTCATACCAGGTACAGTGGGTGCGGCTCCTATCCAAAACATTGGTGCATACGGTGTCGAGCTAGCTGATGTCTTTGATAGCCTGGATGCTATTGACCTTACCACTGGGGCGAGGAGAACTTTT
>JAUILM010000277.1 GCA_030432855.1 Bacteroidia bacterium | reverse complement strand
GATCGTAATCTGTCTAAGGAATCGGTGTCGGCGCTGTTGGACAAGTATTCCCTGGCGGCAACCCAATATATTGTGCAAAAAGCAAGAGCGTTTGCTGAATTGCATGATAAGAAACTATTGGTGGCGTTATTTGATCCATACCGTGTTCTTAGGTCGCTGTTAGCAGGCCAGGAGCGATACGATTCGGAGTTGGTGCAATTCCTACAGGATGAGGGTTACCACTACTTCGATATGAACCTGGTACATGTAGCTGATTTTGAGCAATTCAATTTAGATGTCGATGGGTACTATGAGCGTTATTTCATCGGTCACTATAATCCCACCGGCAATCATTTCTTTGCCTATAAAATTAAGGATGCCGTCATCCAGATGCTGGAACCCAAGCCTTTTACCTATGGTAGTAAAAATAATCGATCAGTCAACTTTGAGGGTTATTTAGATAAATACTGATAAAGAAATTACCAGGTAATTTTTTTTAGGGTCTTGCCACGTGTCAGTGGGTTCCGACAATTTGTTTGATAATCATGACATCGAAAAAACTCTTTCAATTTTTACGATACGGTTTGATTTTACTAGTTCTATCTAAATATACTTTTATACTCCCGATGCCTCAAGCGACCAACTTTTTGTTATCCCGACATACAATATAAACGCACAGATATTCCTGAGTATATTATATCCTCCTTGATAGTCTTTTCTCTACATTTTCTTTGGATGCTTTTTGGTTCGTATCTTAGCTTTTGAAGCTTTGTCTTGGATTTTTTTTTCGAAAGGTCCACTGCGTGAGGCAACTTTGGGGGAATGATCCCAGTTGTCATTTTTTTTAGTTAACTATATTTTGTTAGTCCTGCTGGATGCTCATGGTTCCTGTCTATTTATGCTAGTCTGTCTTGGATTTTAACGAAAGGTCCACTGCGTGGGGCCTTCTTTGACATTGCCTCAAAGAAGCCTTTAGTTTAGCAATAGAAGAAATTTAATCACATCATCATATTTCATAATATGTTTCTTTTTTGCTTCTTTTTTCTTTGTGGATAAGTTCAAAATTGTTTATAAGTTAAAGAAAAAATAGCGGAGGTGAACTAACAAAGAACCTAAGCTTGAATGCTCATGCTTTGAATCAGTCCTCCGCTATAATTAGATTAATCACCATGTAGAAATTTAGGTTCGCGGCCTATTAAAGGTGATAGTGTTAATCTTATAAAAACTTAGTACAAATGTATGATTTATTTATTGGTTGTGACGTCTCAAAGAATGTGATTGATGTCGCATATTACTCAGAGAAATCAGTTCACATTGGACAATTCCCCAATGATGTAGATGGTTTCATGTTGATGAAAACACGTCTAGTAGAACTGACGGGAGTTGATCCTTTAGGCTGGTTTGTTTGCTTCGAAAACACGGGTCTTTACTCCAATGCATTATCGGAATATCTGGCTAGCTGTCAAATTACTTTCAGGGAAGAAAATCCCTTGCAAGTCAAGAAGTCACTCGGAATGCAGCGGGGTAAGAGCGATAAAGCAGATGCCAAGTTTCTTTCTCTATATGCCTACGAAAAGCGTGATAGTCTTGACCCCTCAAGTCTTTGTAATCCACTGATAAAGAGGCTTAAAAGACTGCTTTCCCGAAGAAGTTTATTGGTTAAACACAAGAAGGCACTTTCAGTATCTGTATCAGAAACCCGGAGATTTGATAGTCCTGATACTGCAGAGTTGTTCGCAGCTCATAATGATGAAATATTAAAGGTGTTGGACAAACAGATCAGCGACATCGAGAGCAAAATCAAAGAACTGTACACTAAAAATGAAGCACTGAAGAAAAACGACAAACTGGCTCAGTCTGTCATTGGTATAGGCCCAGTTATATCTGCGTATTTTATAGCAGCCACTGAAAACTTCACACGCTTTATTAGCGCCCGAAAGTTTTCCTCTTACATAGGGGTAGCACCTTTTCTTCACGATCAATCAGGAGTGAAAACAGGACGACATAAAGTAAGTCATATGGCTAATAAAAAAATCAAAAGTCTCCTCGGTATGGCAGTCAGATCAGCAATAATTCACGATCCTCAGTTAAGAGAATACTTCCAGCGTAAGATTGGTGAAGGTAAGCCCAAGGCACTAGTGATGAACAATGTGAAGAACAAGTTAGTACAACGAGTATTTACTACAATTAAACGCGGAACCCCATATGTAAAACTCATGGCTTATACATAGGAAAAACATCTATATAAATTTGGTTGAACGTAGAAATTCAAAACTCTAGTCAGATTCATAGGTGGTGATCGCTCCTCTGGCTCTGTGGATTGGTGTAGTGATCAGCCTGCTCTGGATCGTCCCGAGCTTGAAAGATTGCATAAACGCTGTATTTTCTTACTGAAGCTCTTATCTGCCGTAAATGTGGTTGCAATGAAAACCATCATAACATCCGCCAAATTACCTCAGTAAGAAAATAAGGCTCTCCGCAGGTGTCCCCTATACAATTTGTGTGTGCAAAAGCTCGTGCTTAATCTATTTGGCCTTTTTACACATGCCATCTTTCTTCCTGGGCCACTTTGAATCCGACGTCCTATATAATCTAGATAATTCATGTTGTTCCTTTTTATGACATGATGGTTTTTTGTAAAGCCTAAATTCCAGCCTTTTAGCATTCAACATGAGCATTCAAATTGACTACTTTTGGATAACATGCCAACTTTATTTCAAGGCCACTTTGAATCCGACGTCTTGATTAAGAACATTGCGGGCTGACTCCCGGTTCTTGCAGCTTGCGAGCAGCCTTCGCCTTGGCTACGGCTGACGAAGAAAAAATGGTATTAGGCCAAGTCTTCAGACCATGGACAATGACTTCTGCTAAAGCTCCGGTCCCGAGGGATGGCGGGGTAGTGGAAAAGTAAAAGGCTTTTTAAGATGCTTTAAATTCCTCAATAGGTTATAAATCTCCAGACAAATCTATCCTGGGATTCTTTAGCAGACTAACTTCATCTAAGAGCCATTAAAAAAAACATTCTGCAGAAAGGTACCTTGATTGGACCCAGCAATATCGGGAGTAGAAGCGACTCCCTCTCCCACTGCACAGGATAAGTGGCTGGGTGCATTACTCTGCAACTAATAATAATTAGCCTATCTCTAATCAGCATCTCCAATCAACCTAAGAAATTCGCTAACTTCTGAGACTGAATCTGAATACACATGTACAACTTCGACTTTGGAAGGGAACAGTCCCTTGCACAGGAAAAAATACAGGAAGCACAGGCAAGACCTACTTTTTCACTGGATCGGTATTTCTATCAATCGGAGTTTATCTATCAGCGAGAGATACAGCAAATACTGTTACGATCATGGATCTATGCGGGTCACATCAGCGAGCTTGCCAATGCAGGTGATTTTCTCACCTTTGAAATAGGGACGGATTCCATCTTGGTCGTCCGGGATCGTGAAAACAATATACATGCCCTGGCTAATACCTGTCGTCACCGCGGTGCCAGAATCTGCCTGGAGCAGCGTGGCACCTGTCGCACTCTTACCTGCCCCTATCACGCCTGGGTGTATGGACTGGATGGGACCCTGATCAAAGCACGTGATATGGGAGAGGACTTCGATCACTCAGATTTGGATCTTCGCAAATTGAAGTGTTGTCTGATCGAAGGATTGATCTTCATCAATTGTGATAGCGACGCTGCTGACTTGCAATCAGCCAGTGATGAAATTCTTCCCGCGCTAGCACCCTATCAACTAAATCGGGCCAAAGTAGCCGCTCGCAAGTCCTACCCAATCCAAGCCAATTGGAAATTGACGCTAGAAAATTATTTGGAATGCTATCACTGTGCTCCTTCACACAAGACCTATTCCAAAGTACATACCTTCAGTGAAGACAGCGAGCGAGTGGATAAACTCAATCAGAGGATGAAACAACGGGCAAAAACGGAGCTGGGATTCGGAGAATCCTTTACGGCTCCAGTGCGTAAGCAGTACAGCGAAGAACCCGCCTTTGGATGTACAGTTTCTCATCTCCGCTATGCATTATTTGAAGGCTATAAGACGGGGTCCGTGGACGGCCAGGCTTGTGCCCCACTCATGGGAGACTTTAGAGGATATGACGGTGGTGCCGGAGACTTTCAGCTCGGTCCGGTGAGTGCCCTGCTTAATTATCCGGATTATTGCGTGGTCTATCGATTCTTACCCCTGGCGATTCAGGAATCAGAGATTGAAGTAGTATGGTTGGTGAAGGACGATGCGATGGAAGGTGTGGACTATGAGGTGGATCGTCTCACGGCTATGTGGGACATTACCACCAAGGAGGATGAGATGATCATATTGCGAAATCAGCAAGGCATCAATGCCACCATGTACCGACCCGGTCCCCGATCGACTGTATTTGAACAGCTCAATATCAATTTTACAAAGTGGTATCTGAAGGCGTTAGAGATCATGTAAGCCACCTTCTATAGTAAGCCTCCTTTCACATCAATTTCAACTTGTATTAAGCGATTTACTGTGATAGTATCGATTACTCCTCACCACAGTTAATTGCTCCATTGGAGTAATACACCGTGCTTTTGTGCCGGTAGCAAATTTACGTTTTAAGGATCTTTAGTCTCTCGATTGCCTCTGCAAAAATCCAGGATTGGTCAGCTCCCCGCCTTATTTCATATCGTGCCCTTCTGCTGGACACGATATATGTTACTTAAAATTTTTAGTCTGACAAGCCAGGAATTGCGCGTCCTGACTTGTCAGACTAGAGTTTAAAAATTGATCCCGACGTAAATGTTTGGCTCGAAAAGAAAATGGTTTTTCCATTTATCGTCCAACTGCCTAAATCCATCAGGCGCATTGTTATCAAACATCCAGTGCTGACAATGAACCTGCGGTTCTATGAAAAATCGTTTTTTCTTACCAAACGATATATAGTAGCCAAGATGATACGAATTGTAGATTTTAAAATCATTCCCGATTTTATTGCCGTCGAGATCCATGTAGGTTTGAAACTGGGGTAGAACTTCAACCGTTGCAAATAGCCCTTTCCATAGCATACGTTGGTACGATACACCTATTCCTCTTTCTCGTACGTGTCCAGGATAGAATTCACTTTCTGTCTCTAACTTATCCAAAAGACCATCCCAATATAGGATCCCCATAGGTTGAAATAATCTCCAACTGGCTAACTTAAGCCCAATGATGTTCTTATTATCCAGGTTGCGTTTTATATGAAACTCTATGTGTTGTGTACTTTGTCGATCGTCCCAGGGACCAGAGATAGCCTCGGGTACAATAAAGTAAGGCATACTGACCCTGTACTTATGGGCTACCTCAGTTTCTTTGTCCGCAGATGAGTTAATTTGAGCAGAAGCACTTAGTGTGCAAAACAATAAAAGGATAAATGATAGATATTTCATAATGATAGATTTTAATATGTGAATTATTGAGTTTTAATGATTTCTAAGGAATCTGTTCCTAACCGTTAACTGGTCTTTACAAAGGTGAGAAGGAGTGAAAGTCAGACCTATGAGGTATGCAGCCAAGTGCATAAAGTTTGCAGAAGACATAAAAACTATGGAGCAGGCATATAAATTATGAAGCAAGTGACTGAAATCTCTCTTGTATTATGGATCTAATAGATTGTTGGTTTTCACTGCATTTCACTGATTTTGAAGGACCAAAAAGCCATATAGGACGAATCTTTCTACATCGAGGACGTTGTAGATCAGTCAGAATCTATCATCCTTAAGAACGTATCCAATGAAGAAGTCGGGGTTTCTGATCAGGCAGAAGTCAAGCAAAAGCAGGTTCCTGATTCCACTCAATACCCTCCAGTTTTCGACTATATCTTTCCCTTTAAATAATCGGACAAACGCAGCGACAATGCGACCAGAGTCAGTGTAGGATTTGCCGCTCCGCTGGTGGTATAGCATCCAGAACCCGCCACATAAAGATTGGATATGCCATGTATCTGACAATTGGAATCTACCACTCCCTCTGTAGGGCTATCGTTCATTCGGGTCGTGCCCATATGATGCCATCCGGCGTTGAGATCTTTGGGCCAGGTGTTATCATTTTCATCGCGGAGGAATTCATTGAGTCGTACCCTGCCCAAACCGGCCAGCCCCATTTGATGTCCCAAGAGTTGGTAGATCGTTCGAATGCTTCTTTTATCTAAGTCGGTGAGATTCCAGTGCAAATTGATTTTCGGTACGCCCAGCGCATCTTTTTCCTGCAAGAGGGTGACTCTCGAATTTGGATTGGGGGCTTGCTCAATGCGGGTATGTAAGGTAAAAGCCCGCGATATGCTCCCTTCCGTGATCTTGGCTGCCTCGGCTCGGGCATTGGCAATATCATTCCAAAAGTTTTCGGCGGATTTTCGGGGATCTTCGTTGTTCCATAAGTCCATCTCCGAATTCAGGTTGCGCCCCAGTGTCAATGGAAAAAGTGAAACCGTGCCATTTAGTATCTGTGTCTCCTTTTGTAAAGCATCGGTGATTGCCAATTCTGCTCGCACCACCGTGTCGGATCCCCAGACATAAAGTTTCGTGGGGTTGTGCTTGAATAACCATAATTCGGCAGAAGCATGTTCAAGATGTTCCATAAAATACCGTCCAACCAAATCGTGATCATTTCCCAGACCCTGAGTCGCCTGTGACCGGGACGCCAGTAACAGTCTAGCATTTTGAATGGCTCCACAGGCCAATACAAATTGGCTGGCTCGGACCATGTGTGTCTTCCCGGCATGATTATGCACTTCCACTTCCTGAATTTGCGTGAGATCCTCATTGCCCCGAATATCTGTGACATTGGCATAGGTATATAGATGGACATTGTTGGCCTTCTTCACATCCTCGGCATATAAAGCATTAAATCGGGCTTCACTAAACTGCCACACTTTATTCCACACTACCTTTTCATCCAGCGGAAAGGGAATTAAATCAGGTATCTCATCTTGCCAATCTTTCAGCTCATATTGATAGGGCCCGAGCTTTAGAGTATCATGCGCCTTGGCATAATAGGGATCTAACTGCTCCCGGGTGATGGGCCATCCGCTGGAAGGAACCCAATCTCTTTTTTGAAAATCTATGGGATCGTAGGGAGCGCACATGCCGGCCCAATGTCCGGTAGTACCTCCAAAATAATGTAAGCGCGTGGATTTTAAAGGGTAGTATTTTTGTCCTGAGGTGGTACCTGCATACAAATCCTGTACATCATTGTCATATTCAAATCCACCCCCTTCCAACAAGATGACTTTCTTATTTGTACCCAGCCAGTCCAAAGCGATACTGATACCGGCCGTGCCCGCACCTACAATGCAGATGTCTCCCTCAATGACACTATTATTCTCCAATTTTCTGGCGTCGTGATGCATGGTGCCTATTTTTGATCCTCCAATGAAAAAAGGGCGCATTGCCTGGCTTCTGTTCTTGCCAGGATCCAGCCATCAACCGTTACGAGTCTGTCCTCCTGAAAGTCAT
>JAUILM010000276.1 GCA_030432855.1 Bacteroidia bacterium | reverse complement strand
GTCAGTCAAAGTAAATGCCATCGAGCTACTTGAAAAACAATTAAGTCGACGGGCCAGGAACGGTCAATATGGGTTTATTGTAATTTCTTCCGCCACGGACCCCTATCAGAAAGTTGAAAAAGATTACAAACTAACACGTAGTGCTCTGGAAATAATCCTTAAGTATCAATTTCCCGTGCATATTATCACCAAATCTGATCTGGTATCACGTGATTATGACTTATTAAAATCCATTGATCAACAAGCAGTATTACCCAGTGAACTTGCATCACTAGGCCGGGGCACGATTATTTCTTTTTCTTTTTCAACGCTGGAGGATCAGGTGAATAAAATATTTGAACCCGGCGCTACACTACCATCTGCGCGTCTGTCGGCCTTGCAAAACACACTAGAGGCGGGCTTTTTAAGTGGAGTCAGTTTAATGCCGTTACTACCTTACATTTCTGATACCAGGGAAAACTTGCATTTCATGTTTAATACATTCCATGAGATTGGAGCGCACTATGTCATGCCAGCCACTATCACGCTCTTTGGCCAGGGTAAAGCCGATAGCAAAGTCCTGGTGCTAAATGTGATAGCAAAGCATTTCCCTGAGCTACTTGAAAAATATAAACGCTTTTTCAAGCATAGTCACGAAATGCCACCATATTATCGAAATGCCTTCTACAAAAAGATGAAAGAATTATCTACGCAATTTGAAATACCTGATCGGATTTTCCCTCTTTAAAAAAAGGAAATCTTACTTTCTAAATGCTACAATGGTATAATCAGGATCCTTTACAGTAATTGATTTTGCTACATTTCCATCTACCTCAAAAGTCACCTGAACTGAAGGGGCACCATTGTAAGTATAGGTATTTTCAGCTATTTTGAGCAAGCCACCACCGAATCCGCCGATAGGACCCAGAGAGGGCATTTTACGCATATTGAGTGTGACACTGAAACCCTCATCTTCATTTTCACCATAGTAATAATCACCCAGCATTCTTTCCTTTTCGTCATCCTCGATCGGTAAATATTCGGGACCTCCTGCATCACCCAGTGCAACCAGATAATCAAGCATGGCTTCCTGTCGCTTGATTTCATCGACGGTCAGGTCATCTTTTCGCATCAGTCCAATCTCGGCATGGTCCAGCAGGCTGATACCATGCGGACCTGTGACACGCTGAATACCGGGGTAAAATGTCACGTATGATTTTACAATATCCAATGCACCCATCATCGCATGCGTGTATAGAGTGGGCCTGGCACCTTTCGAAATCAAATATCTTACAATATCACGACGTCCCACATGGGATGCGGCACCAATGGCCGACTCCCAATCTCCGTAGCGCCACTCCCAGGATGCCTTTGCGAGTTCCGGCCGGTGATCAACTAACTGCCTTACCCGATCTAAATCAAAATGGGATTTACCCACCACTTCATTGACTATCTCTGGTTCAATGTTGGGATAGTGTGTACTATTTATCTGCTTATATACCGCGGAGGATTTGCCAAATGAACCAGACTTAATAAACGGCACTCCCAGCAGGAAAAAGGACTTATTTAAAATAGATCTTCTCGATATCATACCTGATAGTTTTACTGACTGATTTTCGAACACTACCAAATAAGACAAAAAGAAAGAATTATTCCAGAATTCTATGCCAGGCAGTACTCTGACTATGTAAACGAGTCCAAAGATTCCCGGACATGGACCATGAACTGTCACAAAATGTCACCTTAAGTAATATGAGAACTATGAGTTGCTGGTGCATATTTGGAGTCAGATCGACTACATCTCACCTGGCTATAGGTTGTAAAGACTCTTACAATAAATTTCGAAGCCCGGTCAATCAATTACTTCCAGTTTACGATTGATTGCGCCGGGTTTTGGAAATCTTAACTCACCTGGCATAAACTTCAAGTCAATGTTTCACTGTCACATAATGTCACATTGTGGAGATGATAAATCAGAATGTCTTGGTATAGTTTTATAGGTACAACTATACATTTACATTTCCTTCTTATATTATCAATGGAAGGCAAAGATCTGGCGAATGATAGAACAGTATGTGATGTTGGTTCTCTACTTCATGGTACTATTTGTCCTGGGGTACAAGGCCTCGCGCCGCATTAAAAACATTTCGGACTACTATGTAGGAGGAAAAAAACTAGGATACTGGGTTGTTGCTTTTTCCACCCGTGCGACAGGAGAATCCGCCTGGCTACTTCTGGGCCTTACCGGTGCAGGGGCTGTGGCGGGTGTCAGTGCATTCTGGATTGTACTTGGCGAAGTATTGGGTGTGACAATTTCATGGCTGCTTATGGCCAAGCCCTTTAAGAGACTTACGGATCAATACCAATCGATCACCGTTCCAGACTACTTAAGCAGCCGATTCAATACAAAGACTCACCTTCTCCGAAAAATTGCAGCATTTGTTCTCGTCGTATTTGTTACTATCTACGTAAGTGCTCAAATCGATGCTACCGGATCAGCTTTCGAAGCCTTCCTGGGCTGGAATTACTATCTCGGAGCCACTCTGGGATTTCTTCTCGTGCTGGCCTATATCTTCATGGGGGGGTTCGTCGCAGTGGCCTGGTCGGACCTGTTTCAGGGTCTCTTGATGTTTTTTGGACTTCTGCTCCTACCTTTAGTCGCATGGTGGATGCTCACTGGCCCACCGGTCCTTGAACGTCTGGCCCAAATCGATCCCGACCTGGTCTCAATCTGGGGTCCGGGAGGGTTCTCCACTGAGAATCTATTTACCATTCTGGGTTTCAGTATGATTGGATTAGGCTTTATGGGATCACCTCAGTTATTTGTTCGCTTCATATCCGTCAAAAGTGAAGAAGAAATCAATAAAGGCCGCTGGGTTGCCATACTCTTCACGCTGCTCACTGATTCCGCTGCTGTAATCATAGGGATCCTGGGCCGATATATTTTCGATGTATCAGGGACAGATATTGAGTCTGTTTTGGGGAATAATGGTCAGAACGTGCTACCCATGCTGGTGGAACATGTGATGCCAAACCTCCTGATTGGTTTGTATATTGCCGTCGTCCTATCGGCCATTATGTCAACTATAGATTCACTTCTGGTAGTGGCTTCCAGTGCAGTGACGCGAGATTACTATCAAAAAATATTACATCCTGAGAAGGATGATAAAATACTTACTGCATTTTCCCGAAAAGTCACCATTGCAATTGCTTTAATTGCACTTACCCTCTCCCTGATAGTATCGGTACTTTCTCCTGATCGCACTATATTCTGGTTTGTCATTTTTGGATGGTCAGGTATTGCCGCTACATTTTGTCCTGTGATTATCTTATCCCTATTTTGGAAAAGCTACACTGAAAGGGGAGCTATTGCCACCATGCTAAGTGGATTCCTTTGTGTACCTATATTTAAATTTGGCTTCTCCAGGCTCCCTGAGATTGGGATCTACTTTGAAAAAATGGACGTTCTATTTCCTTCCTTCCTGATTGCTCTTGTTGTTGGTTATCTGGTCAGCAAAATGGAGAATATAAAAAACAAATAGACAGCAATGGCATTGGTAGGTTTCCTGATTTTCATTGCCATCTTTCTGATTACCGGCCTGGTAGCAGGGAAGAAACAAGACACCTCGGGAAGTGCGTACCTTCTGGCGGGTCAATCATTACACCCGCTGCCGATTGCCCTTTCTGCAGCTGCCACTAAATATAGTGGGTATATGTTCATCGGTTTGATGGGCTATATTTATTTGTATGGATTATCAGGTGTTTGGCTCATGGTGGGTTTTCTATTTGGTGATCTCATTACTTTCACTCGAATTCCAGCTGTCGTTTCTCGGCAGACAGCACGACTTGGTGTCCTGAGCTTTTCACAATTAATAAGTGCATGGTATCAAGAAGAAAGACCGATTCTGCGCTTTTGTATATCCATACTGACTCTTGTTTTTCTCTCAACATATGCTGCAGCACAATTAAATGCGGGTGGAAAAGCACTACAGGTGCTACTGAATTGGGATTTTAAATCGGGAGCACTGGCAGGTGCCTTACTGATTTTAATATACTGTTTGAAAGGAGGTATCAAGGCGTCAATATGGACCGATGCGATTCAGTCGATCGTCATGCTATTTGCAATGACGCTGCTTCTCTATGCTACACTGCAGGATATCGGTAGCTGGAGTCTGTACATTAGCAAACTCGACGATATATCTGATACTTACCTTGATTTGGGAAGTAAACGATTTGGATCACTGGCAGGGCTATGCCTTTTTGCTGTAGGATGGTTATTTAATGGACTGGGAGTAACCGGGCAGCCACAGGTCATGGTACGATTTATGGCACTGGATCGTCCGGAGCATTCCAGACAAATGGCTATATATTATCTACTTTGGAGTAGTGCTTTTCTAGTGGTGACTTTTCTGGTGGGCCTTGCGACGAGACTCTATGTAGCAGCGGGTGATACCTTTGATGCCGAGCTAGCATTACCTCTGCTGTCACAGGAGCTCCTTCCTGGTCTATTATCCGGTATCGTCTTAGCCGGGATCTTTTCTGCTTCAGTTTCTACTGCGGATTCTCAGGTACTGAGCAGTTCGGCAGTCCTCAGCGAAGATTTTGGAATGTTTAAGAATAATCGCTGGCGACGTCAGTTCACCACATTACTGGTCATTTTACTGGCACTTATCATTGTCTATTTTTTACCCCTCAGCGTTTTCACTCTGGTCATTGTAGCCTGGTCAGTGCTATCTGCGGCTATCGGCCCTTTATTAATTATACAGAGCTTCGGTGGAAAATTTACTGAACTGACTGCTATACTGATGATGAGTACAGGTATTTTCGTCACGCTGCTTTGGAGATATCTGGGACTGAATACACAGATCTACGAAGGTGCCCCGGGAATGATGTCAGCATTTCTCATGTATGGATTGTCAAAAATTATTGCAAGAATAAAGTCATAAAATATTATGGATACGTTTTTTAAGATCGCCGTGGATGAAGCCAAAGCCGGGTTATCAGAGGGAGGCATTCCCATTGGCAGTGTGATTGTACATGGTGGTAAAGTCCTGGGTAAGGGGCACAATCGAAGAGTCCAGGAAGGCAGTGTGGTGTTGCATGGAGAGATGGATGCACTGGAAAATGCAGGAAGACAAACGGCTAAAATCTATCGGGAGTCAACTTTATATACCACCTTATCACCCTGCCCAATGTGTACTGGAGCCATCCTGCTTTATGGTATACCCCGTGTCATCATTGGGGAGAATAAAACATTTATGGGTTCAGAGTCACTACTTAGAGAAAATGGTGTGGAGGTCATTGTATTGAATGATGCAGAATGTATCCAACTCATGCAGCACTTTATTGCAGCAAATCCCACTCTGTGGAATGAGGACATCGGAGAATAGGGAGACCCGATTACTCAACCACAAGCTGCTGCAGGAGTCCCATCTAAATGATTTCGAATGAAGTATAAAAAGGAAATAGCCGATCGATACGCGCAAAGAAACCTGGGAAATACCGATCAGATTGCGTTTGACTGTGTAGCTGGTCTGTCCTTTATGCGCAATAATAAAATTTTGGACATCGGAACAGGATCCGGACGATCAGCAAGATTCCTGAAACAACTGGATAATGATGTAATCGGACTTGATATTTCTGAAGAAATGATCAAGAAGGCAAGAGAAGAAGACCCAAAGGGACAATACTTTCTCATACAAGAGGGAAATACATTTCCTTTCGAAAATCAGACATTCGATGTTATTTTCTCCAGCTGGATGATTCTCGAATTGAATAGTAAGGAAAAAATCGAAGGGGTATTTAGGGAATGCCGTAGAGTATTAAGACCCGGTGGGTATTTTTTATTTATAACCAATACCCCCGGATTTTATCAACATAACTGGGTCTCCATAGACATCAACCATCCTGAAAACACACCACCACTGCAGTCCGGTCAAAATGTAAAAGCCACCCTACTACCCGAAAAAGTCGTGGTGCATGACTACTTTTGGACTGACAGAGACTATTTAGGTTGCCTACAAAACACTAATTTCAAACACCTTGAGACCTTTTTGCCCAAGGGTCAACCACGGGATCCTGTTCAATGGAAGGATGAACTCCATTTTTCACCCTATGCTATCTATTTATCGGTACGTGATAGTTAAAAGATTAAGCTAATTCCAATCTAAAGTCTACTGACGGGAGTGCAAAACTTGAACTATCGTTGTGTTACAAGAAACCAAACTAGCGGGGCTCTTGATAGAGATAAATGATTGATCCTGAACTGATTTTAATGTGCATAAGATTTATCAAACCTGTTTGTAATAGGACGTGACATGCGATTAAAAACATGTGACATTTTGTGATAAAAAAACCAGACCCAGGTATCGAAATTAACTTTTTAGATCAGTATTCCAGACGTCTTAATCGTCACAATTTGTCACCCTGACCTTTGACAATTCCTGGCTTGACAGCCCTACATTTATTCTTGATACATAAGCCTCAAAAGAATAAAATATGAAATGGGTCATTGCTAACATCCTGTCCTTAATCGTATGTATTTCTACCACATGGACACAGGAACCTTTTATTACAACCTGGAAATCCGGACTCGACTCCACTATTTCGATACCAACGGGCACCGGATCTTACAACTACGATGTGGACTGGGGAGATGGTACATCAGATACAGGTGTCACGGGGTCTATTTCTCATAAATATCCTCGAATTGATACATTCACCGTCGAAATTAGTGGATCCTTTCCGCAAATAATCTTTTATGAAAGCGGGCAGGAAGACAACATCCTCCGTGTCGATCAATGGGGTGATCAGACATGGTCTACCATGCTCCGGGCATTTTCCGGATGTAGCTATTTAGAAGTTACTGCGTTGGATACACCCGACCTTTCTCAGGTACTAAGATTGAGTGAAATGTTTCAAAATTGCACTCGATTAAATCAACCCATAAATCATTGGAATATCAGCAATGTGCGATATATGCATCACATGTTCGCAGGAGCAACCTCCTTTAATCAACCCCTGGATGCATGGGATGTTTCCGGCGTAAGCAGCATGTCTGGCATGTTTGAAAATGCCACCAGTTTCAACCAGGATTTAAGCATGTGGAATACAGAAAATGTGACCGTAATTTCCAATATGTTTTCAAATGCGACATCTTTCGACCAAAGTCTGGGATCCTGGGATCTATCATCAATTGCGTTTCTCCAGAACATATTTTCGGGCATTAAGCTCTCCACTGAAAATTATGATTCCACACTTATAGGATGGGCAAGACTGGATCCGGGAGAAACCAGTATACCCGTAAATAAGTATTTTGCCGAAACTGAGAGTCAGTTCTGTGCTGGAGCAGATGCACGAGACTCCTTGATACACGTCTATAATTGGGTCTTTGAGGATGGTGGATTGAGGTGTCCCGTCAATTACGACAGTGCATTTATTACCACCTGGCAACCTGAAAATGATTTAATGATTACGATACCTGTTCCCTCCGGCATCTATGATTATTCAATCAATTGGGGTGATGGGCAGGAAGAACATAATGTGAATGGAAGTATTAGTCATATCTATGATTCGGTGGGCCTCTACATTGTAAAAATTATCGGAGATTTTCCTCGTA
>JAUILM010000275.1 GCA_030432855.1 Bacteroidia bacterium | reverse complement strand
ACTGGGATGTGATGATTTCGGTACTCAGCCTATCCGACTATGGGTGATCGATGAGAGTGGATCGTATGATTTCTGTGATGTGATGTTAGTGGTACAAAACAACATGGGCGGATGTCCTGATATGCCCATCACCGAGACAGGTAGATTATTAGGTAACATATACACAGAAGAGCATGTAAATATTGAACAGGTTGAGGTACAGGCAACCAGTGCTTCTCTTGCAGAGTCTGTCACCACCGGAGAAGACGGATTATATGATTTTGATGTACCTATGGATGAGGTAGTACGGATAGCGCCTAAGAAGGATATTGATCATACCAATGGAGTATCAACGATGGACCTCATCAAACTCCAGAAGCATATTGTGGGTATGGAATTATTACCAACCGCATACCGAATGATTGCTGCCGACGTAAATGCGGATGGCTTCATCAATGCCATTGATCTGCTACAGGTCAGATCTTTGATTCTCGGTGAGATCGATAGATTTGAGGAGAATACTTCCTGGCGATTTGTACCGGCAAATCATGAGTTTCCTGATAATGAGCCACAGAAGGACTATCCACAAACGTTTAATATCGACCTGGATCAGCCAGAAATGAAGATGGACTTTATCGGCGTGAAGATCGGTGACATGGATCTGGACAATGATCCAAAACGATCAGCCAGAAGTGCGGAGCCCATGGTAATAGAAATTCAGGATCGACTACTACAGCCGGGAGAGGTGGTAAAGGTACCTATGAGGATCGAAAGCGATAAGGCACTGCGTGGATTCCAGTATACATTGGAAGCTAATGCAGAAGCAGTCTCATTGCTCACCTTGGAGCATGGAGTTGTGTCCGATCGATTCACCGGCAGATCTAAGATGGACAAAGGGGTATTGACAACCGCATGGAGTACAGAAACATCCCAGTCTTTTGGAGGATCTGTGATCTACACATTGATTGTGGAGGCACATCAGGCCGTGATGCTTAGTGAGGCACTGTCCGTGTCAAGCAAAGTCACTCCAGCATTAGCCTACTTTGAGGAGAAAGTACCACGGGATGTGGCCTTGAAATTTGTAGATGGCATCAGCAGTGATGTTCACACAGCCCTGTATCAGAATGAGCCGAACCCATTCACTGAAAGCACGAAGATTGGATTTAGTCTTCCTGAATCCATGGATGCGAGTATTTCATTCTACGATGTCACTGGAAAGCAAGTTCGGGTAATCGAAGGAACCTATGCAAAAGGATTGAATCATGTAGTAGTAAATGCAAAAGATCTCGGAGTAACTGGTGTGATCTACTACGAGCTAACGGCCGGTCAGATAAAGATTGGTAAGAAAATGTTAGTCCACTAGTGTCGTCAAAGACACGATTGTAATAACCGTTATGAGAAGAGGGGAACTGCACGCAGTTCCCCTCTTTCATTTCTGGTATATAAGTGGTAAAACGTTGCTAGTTGTTCTCAGGTCTCAGCCCTCGTACTACTTTTCCAGCTCTCCACATTTCAGATTCGTGTAGTTCTTTGAGTTCTTCTTCCAGTTTTTCCCGGTAATCGGGTTGACTGTTAGAATCAATGGATTTCTGTGCTTCATTTCCGGCAGCTACACTATCATACAGGTCATTAAATACCGGTAGTACTGCATCTCTGAATTTGTCTTTCCAGTCCAGTGCTCCACGCTGAGCGGTGGTAGAACAGTTGGCGTACATCCAATCCATTCCATTTTCTGCTACGAGGGGCATCAGAGACTGCGTCAATTCTTCCACAGTTTCATTGAATGCCTCAGAAGGGCTATGACCACGATCTCTCAAGACACTGTACTGTGCTTCGAAGATACCCTGAATAGCTCCCATGAGGGTTCCACGTTCACCCGTGAGATCACTATATACTTCCTTTTGGAAAGTGGTCTCAAAAAGATAACCGGATCCGATACCGATACCCAGGGCGACCACTCGATCAAATGCTTTTCCGGTCGCATCCTGGTGGATGGCGTAGCTGGAGTTTAGTCCTCGACCCGCAACAAACATTCTTCTGAGAGATGTGCCTGAGCCTTTTGGTGCTACCAGGATTACATCAACGCCTTCAGGAGGTACAATCCCCGTTCTGTCATTGTAGGTCACAGCAAATCCATGTGAGAAATATAGAGCCTTACCTGGAGTAAGTTGCTTTTTTATAGTAGGCCATAAGTCAATCTGGGCGGCATCAGAAAGCAGGTATTGAATAATGGTACCTTTTTCAGCTGCTTCCTCTACAGAAAACAAAGTTTCACCAGGAACAAAACCGTCTGCTATTGCCTTATCATATGACTTTGAAGGACTACGTTGTCCAACGATCACGTTGAACCCGTTATCTCTAAGGTTTAGTGCCTGTCCAGGGCCCTGGACTCCATAACCAATAATTGCAATAGTTTCATCTTTAAGGACGTCTCTTGCTTTTTCAAGTGTGAATTCTTCTCTGGTTACGACGTTTTCATCAACGCCACCAAAATTCATTTTTGCCATTTTATGATATCATTTATTAATTCTAAAAACTTTATTCTTCTACTCCATTTTCTATTGAGGCCAAATATTTATTCAATGGCTCCATGGTGATGGGCACCGCTACCCGGCCGGATCGTACAAATTCATATATACCTCGTTTTTCCAGATCTTTCAGAAGTGACTCGGTCTCATCCTGATGCCCGGTCTTTTCGACTACTACATATTCAGGCTCGATTCTCAGGATCCTCGCATTGTGTGAGCGAATCAGTCGCTCCATATCACTGCTATTCTCAAAAACAGTAGCAGGTACTTTGTAAAGTGCGATTTCCTGATGAATAATCTCGTGTGCTTCATAGTAAAAAGCCTTTATCACGTCAATTTGTCGTTCGAGACTACCCACCAGTTTCTTGACTTGTACTTCCGTGAGTCGCACTACAATAGTAAATCGGTGGATGCCTTCCATCGAAGACTTGGAAGTAGTCAGACTTTCAATGTTTATATGTCTTCGAGTGAATGAAGTGACTACTCGCTGTACCAATCCACTCATATTCTCCGTAAACACGGATATCGTAAACTCGCGTATATCTTCCATAGTATCTTATTCTAATACGATTTCAGTTACGGCGCATCCCGAAGGTACCATAGGGAATATATTTTCTTCTTTCTCCACCTTAATATGAAGTAAGTATGGCCCTTCATGCGCCAACATTTCCCGGATTGAATCTTCCAGTACATCCGGATCCTCTATAGTTTTCCCAGGTACTCCGAATCCCTCGGCTATTTTGACAAAATTTGGATTTTCCAGAGCAACTGAAGAATATCGTCGATCAAAGAATAGCTGTTGCCATTGTCGTACCATTCCCAGATACTCATTGTCCAGGAGCACGACCTTCACGGCTACGTCATACTGTGACAGCATACCCAGCTCCTGTAAAGTCATCTGAAAACCTCCGTCACCGACTACACAGATGACTTCTTTATCAGGTCTTCCTACCTTGGCGCCAAAGGCCGCTGGAAGGCCAAAGCCCATAGTACCGGCCCCTCCTGACGAAACCCATTGATTGGTATCTTTATACTGATAGTAACGGGCAGCCGCCATTTGATGTTGACCGACATCCGTCGCAATGATGGCCTGACCCTGGGTTTGTCCACTCAATTGATTCATCACCATCCCCATCTTGATCTTACCATCCTCGTTAGGCTTCATATCGCGATTGATGACCTTCTCCTGCTCGATGGCATCACATTTCCTGAATTCCCCAACCCAGGCCGGATATTGTTTTCGGTCTACGAGTTCGATGAGGTGTTCGAGAGCCTGCCTGGCATCGGCGAGTACCGGCACATCGGCATGGACATTCTTATTGATCTCTGACGGATCAATCTCTACATGAATCACCTTAGCTTGGGTTGCATATCTGGATACATCCCCGGTAACACGATCGTCAAATCGCATCCCGATAGCAATCAGGACGTCACACGAACCCGTCAAAAGGTTCGGACCATAGTTTCCGTGCATACCCAGCATCCCTGCATATAGCGGATGGCCATAGGGTAGGGACGAAAGACCATGAATCGTACAACCCACAGGGATGCCTGACTTTTCCACAAAGTTCTTGAAGACCTCTTGTGCTCCCGAGATCTGAATGCCGTGACCTGCCAGGATAAAGGGTTTCTTTGCACTATTTATAAGCTCAGCTGCTTCCTTTAGAGATTTCTTAGGAAGTACAGGCTCTGGTCGATAGCTTCTGATCGTAGGGTTTCTCGAATAGGAAAAATCCATCTTGCTGACCTGGGCATCCTTGGTTATATCAATCAGTACCGGACCTGGTCGTCCTGAATTGGCGATGTAGAAGGCCTTGGCAAAGATTTCAGGGATTTCTTCTGCCCGGGTTATTTGATAGTTCCATTTAGTGACGGACATAGTACACCCGATCACATCGGTCTCCTGAAAGGCATCAGAACCCAGCAAGTGACTAAACACCTGACCGGTAATGCAGACTAGTGGTGTACTGTCTAAAATCGCATCACCCAGCCCTGTCACCAGGTTGGTAGCTCCCGGACCTGAGGTGGCCATGGCTACGCCGGTCTTCCGCGTGACCCGGGCATATCCCTGAGCAGCATGAATGCCTCCCTGCTCGTGTCTGGGCAGTATATGTCTGATACGATCCATATAATGGTACAATGCGTCATAGACGGGCATAATAGCCCCACCTGGATAACCAAAGATGGTATCCACCCCTTCCTCCAGAAGACATCTGAGTACAGCTTCTGCACCTGTGATGGTGTCCTTCACCTGAGGATTATTTGGGCTTTTTGTCATTGTTTTTGTTGCCATATTTGTCTACTTTTTAGCAGCTTCTTAAAAATCATCTGTCACACATCCTTTACTGGCATTCGAAACGCACATTGCATATTTAAGCAGTACGCCACGCTTTACCTTCAGAGGTGGGGCAGACCATTTGGCTTTTCGTTTATTGATCTCTTCTTCAGAAAGTTTCAATTCAATTGAATTTTCAACAGCATCTATAGAGACGATATCACCATTTTCGACCAGGGCAATGAGGCCGCCTTCCTGAGCTTCCGGCACGATGTGACCAACCACAAATCCGTGCGTCCCTCCAGAAAACCGTCCATCTGTGATGAGAGCGACTTTCAGTCGTGCCCCCTTGATCAATGAAGTGGGCTTTAGCATTTCGGGCATACCCGGCCCTCCCTTGGGTCCACAATATCGGATGACGAGCACATCTCCGTCTTTAATTTTTCCGGTGGATATCGCTTCATTTGCCTCGGGCTCACTATCAAATACTTTAGCTGGTCCTTCAAAGCGTTCGCCCTCCTTACCTGTGATCTTGGCTACCGATCCTTCAGGAGCCAGATTTCCTTTCAAAATCTGCAGGTGTCCCGTTTTCTTGATAGGATCATCAAATGAATGAATGAGATCTTGTTCTGGGTCCAGGGAGGCATCGGCCAGATTTTCGGCCAGTGTCTTTCCTGTCACCGTCAGACAGTCACCATGAAGATATCCTGCGTCGAGGAGCATTTTCATGACACCCTGCACACCCCCGATAGCATGAAGATCCTCCATCACATACTGTCCACTCGGCTTTAAGTCTGCCAGGAGGGGTGTGGTATCGCTTATCTTTTGAAAATCATCGATGGTGAGGGGAATATTGGCTGAATGTGCCACCGCAAGGAGATGCATGACTGCATTCGTGCTTCCCCCAAGTATCGTGATGACTCGCATTGCATTTTCCAGTGATTTTCGGGTGATGATATCACTGGGCTTGATGTCGAGCTCCAGCAGATGTCTTATCGCCTTACCCAGCGCCAACGCTTCATCCTGCTTCGCATCACTATTGGCTGGGTTCGATGCATTGTAGGGTAGACACATGCCCATCGCTTCAATAGCAGAGGCCATAGTATTAGCCGTATACATGCCACCACAGGCTCCCGGTCCCGGGCAGGCCTTTCGTACAATCTCCTTAAATGTCTCCACGGAGATCTCCCCGGCGATCTTTTCACCCAGGGCTTCGAAAGCACTTACCACATCCAGTTTTCGGCCCTCATGATATCCGGGAGCAATAGTGCCTCCATATACCACAATGGCAGGTCGGTCCAAACGTGATAGTCCAATTAATGCACCTGGCATGTTTTTATCGCAACCGACGACGGTAATCACACCATCATACCACTGAGCCCCCACGACAGTTTCAATCGAATCGGCAATGATGTCTCGGGATGTAAGCGAATAGCGCATGCCGCTGGTTCCCATTGAGATACCATCACTGACTCCAATCGTGTGAAACATTAGACCCACCAAATCCTCGGCATTGACTGCCTCCTTGATTTTAGCGGATAAGTCGTTAAGATGCATGTTACAGGGGTTTCCATCCCAGCCTGTACTTGCAATTCCGATCTGTGGTTTTTTCAGATCTTCACTACTCAACCCCGTGGCATGTAGCATGGCCTGGGCTGCAGGTAGACTCATGTCCTGAGTGACATGTTTGCTGTACTTGTTTAGTGACATTTCATAAAAGTATTTGAATCCTGCCGCTTAGACGGCTTTAAAATCTATATTAATTACAACTCGCATAAAATAGTGTTGACACTTAATCACTTGATAAGCAAATGTTTACGTGTTTTTTCTTTACGAGGACTAGCCGTGCCTTCCCGCTATTCTACTACACCTTCGACGACCTGTTTCTGCCCTCAAACCACTCTTTAGTGATTCATAAAATGAAAAAAGGCCATCCTCGTGAGAATGGCCTTTTTTTGATATACGTTGATAACCATACTCACCTGAAGGTAGCATCGACGACGACGATGACGACTACAGTTGAAATATGGTTAATTACTTGTCTCATGTACAATTAAATCTTAGCTAAATATAGTGGTTTATCTGAAAAACCAAATGTAAAAATTGAAATTCTGCTAATAATCAGGTCTCAAAGTTACACTGAGACCCGCTCGAAGTACATTCTGTAAAGAAATTCCTTCTTCTGGACCTAACATCCCCCAGGCATAAGAGACCAGGGGAGTAACAGTTATTAAATCATTGATGCCAATATCTAATCCAACGCCAACAGACACCTCCGCTTGGCCATGAGAATCCTCCCGGTCGATTAGGGAGATCCAGGATTGATCGTAGAAATATCCGGGAGCCACCTCGACAAAGAACCCTTTCTTAATTAAGTCATTCTGCTTGGAAAATGTGGGGCAGTCACAATCAGATGCAAAATCAAGAGGATAAATTCTGGCCGGAATTCTTACGCCAATTCTCCGATAAGTATAAGGTAGGGCTTCAGCAGTTTCCGATTGCCCTTGATTCAGAGCCGCATAGCTGATTTCAGGGAAAAACTCCAGCCGTTTGTTCTTCAGGCGAAACCAATAGTGGAGTCCAATGTCAATTCCATGCTGTGACTCCACAATATCTTGAATGGAGGCATCTGCAGTGAAATCAGCAAAACCGTACTGAGCGCGGAGACCGAACTGCGCATAGAGGGGACTACCTCCCAAACCGATCAAAAGCAAAAGAAGTAAATAAGGTTTCATAGTTTCCTGTGATTTAAACCCGGATCATGCGTTAGGGTTTCGTCATGAGAGCAAAAGATATAATAAAGACGGGCGCTCCAAGTACTTTTTGACTC
>JAUILM010000274.1 GCA_030432855.1 Bacteroidia bacterium | reverse complement strand
CTGATTTGGCCGCTCTCCCTCGAAATTCTTTGAGTACATGGATTACGAACATTTAAAGAGGCTACAGACAGGAGATTATTGATGCAATCGATTTCCTACTTCAGGGATTCTAAGGACCCCTCAATCCTGAAGGAGTAGTAGTCTCTATTTCCTATAAATAGGTCGGTTATCTTAGCCACCTTCGTAAAATGCAGCCTGGCTAGGGAGATGGGGAAACAACTGTGAGATCACCATCCATGTTCCAACGCCGTGGCTGTCGAATGTCCTAACTCACACCCAGGATGCAACTCCATCCGTCAAAAGGATAGCCCGACCACCGCCGTATTAAAGTGGTCACTCAGTGTTGGCTCTTCCCTATTCACCATTCCTTGTTTTCCAATTGAAGGGTATGCTACTAAAGTAAATACAAGCAAGGGATCGATATTACATTGAATAAGTAACCCCAATTGAACCCACACAATCTATTTATATGTCTATTCATTGGATCAACAGAAAGGAAAAATTATTTCCCGTACCGAGATCCAACAATACCAATATGTATATTGATTGTTAAATTTGTAGCAAATGTGTTAAACTAATTGACTTTCATGTACATTAAACATAATATTGAACTAAACAATTCAAAACCCCACACATTCAATCTCGTTGAATATTTATAGACCATCAATGCTAATTTTTTAAGATTGCTGGATTGTAACTTGGGAAGACATCATCTGTCTTGATATGATATTGAGGCTTAATTATTTAAATCAATGGTGATTTTAAAGGACCCTGAAGCATGCAATTAAAATCACCCCATTTTTTAATTATTTATTAAAACCATAGTTTATGAATTTATTTAAGATTGCAAGCTTTAGCTTGGTTGCGATTTCTCTGATGCTTGTTTCCTGTGATAAGGAAGATTTTGTAAAGGAGGATGTCGTTGAACTTTCCCCCCAAAAGTTGAACGATTCCGATCTAGAAGTAGGTGTTAGATATGCACTCTCTGAGATGAGTCCAGAATTTATTGAGGAAATGCAACTTACTAATTACATGAGCATTCACGCTCCATTACTTACCGGGTAAGGTACTGGTCTGAAAATCCAAGTGATTGCAATATACCTCATATGACCAATCCAAATACGAGTACTGCCACTTCGTTGGAAGGTGTCTATATCTGGACTCCGCATTCATCATTTAATGGCACCTGGAGAGTGGAGTGGGTTGATGACACAGGATCATGCAGTGGATCAATTACTGACGAAGTGAACTACAGATACTACAAAATTGAAAATGGAGACCTAGAAATTCTTGATGAAGTGACTCCTCTTTGGGGACCTTGGGGTCCAACAATTTACGGTGATGTCTATACTTCAGATGGGGGCATTACTTGGGGATCCATGACAATGAATCCTTGATATTCTACTCTTTTAGCCAATTTTTCAGAAATATTAGCTCCAATCCTCCGTTGTAGGGGGGATTGGAGTTTGTTAATACACCACGCAATCATGATTGGACGTTTACTACCACTTTGCCTTTTCCTATGCGCAAACCTCTCTGCTCAGAATGCAAATTTAGAATTTGTATTTATGCAGTTTTCAGGATGTGAGGGTAATCGAACCCAGGAGCTTATAGGACTGTATAGTCAATGCGGATTTGAGGTCAATGATTTAATAATACGATTTGATAAAAATTTCAATTCCGATAGTACTGGTCTAAATGGTGACATTAATGACAGCGGCACATGTGGTTGGATTGTAGGTGATACATCAGTCTTTACCGGATGTTCAAGCTTACATGCAGCCGGACCAGGAGATTTCATACCGGCTCATGCTCTGGTTGTCATTCAACTAACCCAGGATATCGGAGAAATAAAATCTCTGGAAACGCAATGCCAAACTGGTCTACCTATCTATGTAATTCGAAATAATTGCCTCAGGACCATGGAGGCATTTCCGGAACTAAGATCTGAAAACTATCAACTTGAAATGCAATTACAAAATTTTCCTAGTATAGTTTTTGATGCAAAATTTAGGGACGATCGCTTATTCTGGACTCTACCACTTGTTCAGTTTAACAAATTAGGTCAAAGAAGCGGTTCCAATTGTGATAACCCATTTTCTAATACATGGGATCATCTCATAAATCTCAACTTAGCCATCTCCGATGTAGTAGTCCAACAACCTAATTGCATTGACCTTCACGGATCTATCGAAATACTGACAGCCGGACCAATTGGAGATTATTCGATTGATGGGGGTCTGACGTGGAGTGAGGATTCTATTTTCGAAATGCTCGATACCGGATTTTATGAAATACTGATCAGAGACACATCTGAAATGTGTCCGACGGGACTACCAGATCGTATACCTATCAATGCATATGAAAACCCATCAATTTTGAATGTTACATCAGAGATAACGACCGATAGCATTTGTTCCCACTACTCCGGTTCGATTCAAATTGAAACAAGCCAGGCAGGAGCACTTCAAATTCAATATTCCAATGATGATGGGGTGACATTTTCAAATTCACCATTTTTTGATGATTTAGGAGAAGGCACCTATCACATTAAGATCAGAGACAGTTTAAATCCTCAGTGCCTGGATAGTTTAACATTTCAAGTTGGCCCTTTCCCCATACCTCTTGAATTAACGGGGATAAATAAAGATAGCATCTCACCTTGCGAGAGTGGAGAAATTGAAATTCAAGCCGTAGGCCAGGAATTACTTTATTCAATTGATGGGGTTGCTTTCCACTATGATTCGATCGTCATTTTAGATCCGAATGAACCCTATACGCTTTTTATAAAAGAAGCTGAAAATAGTGCATGTATAGATTCTTTAGAAGTGGTCTTGCATCAGACCATGCCCTTTCTACCGGATGTAAATATTAGCGGTTCTTCTGCGGAATTTGTTCTTTTAAGAGAATCAAGGGGGCCATATTTTCTATCATGGAGTACTGGTGATACGACGGTTTCAGTACATAACTTACCAGTGGGATTGAATTACTTAGATGTTACGGATGGCTGGGGATGTTCTCAGCGAATTATGTTCTTTGTCGATGAAAATAGCTGCGTATTTCATTTAACAGATTCTATCGTAGATGCTACTTGTGAAACTTCAACAACAAGTATTTACTTAGTAAGTAATGACTCAACCCAAGCCTATGAATATGATTGGAACATAGATTCATTTGATGGCCTACCTTACATCAAAGATGTAAATCATGGTAGTTATTATGTGGATGTTAGCTACGGTGATTGTTCAGTAAGAATCAATTTTGAAACGCCCATTGGGGGCATAGACTCTGCTGAAATCCAAGCCTCATCCTCTAGTTGTAGCACCCCTAACGGCACCCTAGAAATTATTCGAGTGCGAGGAGGTACTGGTCCATACACGTTGGGGTCAGGAGGAGTATTTGATAGTTCGATATCGATTTTAGGATTATCTAGTGGGTTACATCCAATTGCAATCAGAGATCAAAGAGGATGTATTTACTATGACACGATCATGATCGATTCCGATACGTTCTCATTTGATTTGAACCCAATAGTTCGAGTAGACAATTGTGTCGATTACCTATATACATTGGACTTTGTAAATTTGACTTCAACTGCTACTATCAGAATCAATAATCAACTCTATGATAGCTCTACTATTAGTGATTTAACATCCGGAATCTACAGTTTCGAGATAATGGATTCCAATGGCTGTACCAATATTCTTGAGATTAACCTCAATCCACCTCCATTCATACAAATACCTGCTGATACCATGATTCAGCAAGGGGAGGATATCGAATTACATGCCAAAGGAGATTTAGCAGAAATTGACTCTTTTCATTGGACTGGGGAAAGGGACCCCATTTGTAATTGTATCCAAACTAGTGATCGACCCGACAGTAGCATTACTTATTCTTTTCATTACGTCGACAAATTTGGTTGCCTTCATAATCAGGAATTCAAAGTGAATGTTCTGAATTCAGACCTGTTTATACCTAATGCTTTTTCACCAAATCATGATGATATAAATGATACTTTTAGAATTTATACAGAAAATCTAGAAGTTGTAGGTCTATCAATATTCGATCGGTGGGGAAACATGTTATTCGACGACTTAGGCCCTGATTTCGAATGGAATGGAGTTTCGAATGGAAAACGAATCGATCCGGGAGTTTATATTTTTAAAGTTCAATTTCGAAATGAAAATGATGAATATTTTACACGCTCAGGTACTGTCACATTAATTAAATAAAGATGACCTTATAACTGAAATGTTAGTTTTTGTGAAGGGGATTCGATTATTCTTAATGGTCACACAATAAAATCCCCGGGTATTTATATTGGCTCATCTTTACAATTCACACCATGTGCTGCCAAAAACGAAATAACATTGACTACAAATCCCAACCATCAATTCAACATAAGTATTGAGGCAAGAGCTTCCTATGTTTGGAACGGATAAATTCTAGATCAATCAGGTATATATGAAACCATATATAAAAGTAATTATGGATGTGATAGCACTGTGACTTTGGCATTAAAAATTTTAGAAGATGAGAAAGCAAAGGTTTTTCTACCATCCTCTTTTTCACCAAACAATGATGGAGTGAATGATGTACTTCAGTTATACGGTGAAAATATCCAGGAATTTAATGCGTCTATTTTTGATCGTTGGGGTGGGTTACTTTCCACATCTACCGACCCGAACAACATTTGGGATGGAGAGGCCAATCGTAGTCTTGTTCGCGAAGGAGTCTACGTTATCGTGATACAATATAAACTCAGCGAGGACCAGTCTCCAAGGTATTTATCACAGAACATCACTGTTATTCGTTAGTGGATTAAAAATCAACATTTAAACGATTCCACAATTCAACAAAAACGACCGTGCAATGAAGTCCCTACCTCTCAACAACTAAACGCCTAAACAATTTAACATGCTCTCGTCCTTTGTGAAGAGAGTGGTCTTGTCCAGATATTCGCCTCCAAACCAGGAATGAGTCACATTTTATTTCACCACTAGGGGCACTGAGAGCACTTGAGTGTTGCATGTTCAAGAGCACTAAGAAATCTTAATTGAAGGGCTGAGGTGTTGTGTTGAACCACTTATATGCCCTAAATAATTAAACATTAAACGCTATCGAAAGCTACCTCAAATCCTTCCAGGGTGCTTCACCGGCAACTTCCACTACCTCATATCCGTCGGCGCCTACAGCCGGGCCCAGGATGGCCAGAACACGAGCGGTACTATTTCCAATATTAAATGAGGCGTGCACCATATCGGCGGGAATAAAGGCAGCATCTCCTGGTCCTAAGATTCGTTTTTCCTGATTGACCCATTGTTCTACCGAACCCTCCAGCACATAAATGACCTCCTCCTGTTGTGGGTGTTTATGAAAATCATGTCCTTTACCGGGTAACAACTCGACCTCAATAGTGACAATGTCCTTAGCTTCATTGGTGTCGGGGCCACTTATATTTGCGGTAGTACCCCAGTCTAATTGGTTACGATCCCGGCCATCTACTTTCAAAAATGTATTTTTCATATTAATTACTTCCTCCAATTTTTAATGCGGTGAACGCCTTTACCTGATCTCTGATCGCCACCTCCGTGGGTAAGCGCTCCATACTGCTGGCTCCATAAAATCCAACAATGCCGGGGCAGTTCTTCAAGATATAATTTGCATCATCCGGCATAGCGATGGGACCTCCATGGCATAGTACGAGCACATCGGAGCGTACTCCTTTTGCCGCTTCTACCATCTCGTTAATTATAGGCACACAGTCTTCTAAAGTCCTGGAAGTTTGAGCACCAATAGACCCTGAAGTGGTCAATCCCATATGACAAACAATAATATCAGCGCCCGCGCGGGTCATCGCTATGGCGTCCTCTTTTGTAAAGACATAGGGGGTCGTCAATAAATCCAGATCTCTGGCCATGCTGATCATCTCCACTTCCATAGCGTAGCTCATTCCGGTTTCTTCAAGGTTTGCCCGAAAAGTACCATCAATTAACCCCACGGTCGGGAAATTCTGGACACCGGCAAATCCCTGATCCTGCAATTGATGTAGAAATTGATCCATACTGACAAAGGGGTCTGTTCCGTTTACACCAGCTAATACCGGCGTATTCTTTACTACAGGCAATACCTCCCGTCCCATATCCACCACAATTTCATTTGCGTTTCCATACGCAAGTAGACCAGCCAGAGACCCTCTACCGGCCATCCGGTATCTTCCTGAATTATAAATAATAATTAAATCAATGCCTCCTGCCTCCTCACACTTGGCAGAAATACCTGTGCCGGCTCCACCACCCACGATAGGAAGACCCCTGTCTATTTTATCTTGAAATTTCTTTAGTATTTCTGTTCGTTGACCCATCTATTTTTCTTTCGTTTTTTCTTTTTATTTCTTAATTAATGCTGTCCTGCAACACTTCTAAAATCAGCGATTATTTTATCACCAAATGCAGGATCATTTATTGCATAGGGAAGTCTAATAATTTTTCGCTTCTCATTTTGCTCGACCAATGACTCCAGCGTGTCATACAGGGCCTTGTCTGTTTCCGGATCATAAAATGCCTGATCAGGCATCGATAATGCGGACAGACCTTTCTCGGGTATATATAACCTGACCAGACCCTTAGCCGCATTTAGCTTCTTTGCCATCCAGGTTGCCATGTTAATATTTTCTTCCACAGTAGTGCGCATCAAAGTGACCTGAGGATTATGCTTATAGATCAATCTGTCTGCATATTTTTCTGGGAGAGTTTCCGGTGCACCAAAATTCACCATATCCAGCGCACCCACGGATAGGAAATATGGAATCTCGGCGTGGATTATGGCATCCATTCTTTCTTCGCCGGCACTCATGACACCCCCCATATGGAGATCACATATTTCCGTGGTAGTTATATCTATCACGTATGGCATAAGACCAGACGCCACTAGTTTTTCCATTGATTTTCCACCCGTACCGGTAGCATGAAAAACGAGACATTCGAAGTCATTTTCCAACTGACTTCTGATATGAGTAACACAGGGTGTGGTCACGCCAAACATCGTAATACCCAGCATCGGCTTCACCTGTTGATAATCAGGAATTTCACCCTGAACCATACCCACCAGTGCGTTGGCAGCATTACCCAAAATGGTATTACTTATCTGATTAATACCGGCAATGTCGGTAATGGAGTACACCATAAAGATATCGGTAGCTCCAACATAGGGGGCGACATTACCAGATGCCACGGTCGACACCATGACCTTCGGCAAGCCGACGGGCAGCTCTCGCATACCTGCGGTAATAATGGCGGTACCACCTGAACCGCCCAGGCCTATAACACCATCCATAGCATCTAATGAGAGCAGATATTTTGGCAGGGCTTGAGACATACAAGCGACCGCATCTCCTCTCCCACTGTTATCTCCTAAAAACCCGGGACGATCGGTGTGATATGATGCGACTTCCTCAGCCGATACATCTACTGACGTATTATGCTTCTGCGTCGAAACATCCACAGTGATACACTGCAGACCTGCCTGTTGTAGAATGGATCGGACAAAAAGCAGCTCTTCAGCCTTGGTATCAAAGGTACCTACAATAATACTTGCACTCATCTAAAGACTTGGTTTCGTAACCTG
>JAUILM010000273.1 GCA_030432855.1 Bacteroidia bacterium | reverse complement strand
CTCAGAAATATTATGATAGTGTTCTCAAGCAGATTAGACTCTGAAAGGTTGGTCATAACTCTGCCAATATTTTCATCAATATTTTCTACCAGACCATAGACCCGTGCCGTTCGATCGTCCAGACCTTCCTCCAGGAATTTTGAAAAATAGCTGGAGTCAATCTGCAATGGTGTATGGGGTGCATTATAGGCGAGGTAGCAAAAGAATGGATCATCACCTGACTGCATAAAATCAAGTGCATGATCGGTTAGAATGTCGGTAATAAACCCTGCTTGCTTTTCATCCTTACCATTGTGTTCCAGGACGGGATCAAAATACTGGTTCGTATGACCTGTTCTGAATCCCACAAAATCATCAAATCCCTGAGCTTGTGGTATAGAAGGATAATACTCTCCCAGATGCCATTTACCATAAATGGAGGTACGGTAACCGACCGTCTTCAATATTTCGGCAAGTGTAGTAGCATCCGGATCCATGGTTTCGAAACCATTGGTGACACTATGGACTCCAACCCGCTGGTGATACATACCCGTAAGCAAACTGGCTCGCGTCGGAGCACATACTGGCGATACGTAGAAGTATTTATACTCCACACTTTCTCGGGCCAGTTGATCCAGATGTGGCGTGTGGATATATGGATTGCCGTGCGTAGACAGATCACCATATCCCATATCATCTACCATGATGAGTAGTACATTAGGAGAGGAAGCTGTCTGTTCTACATCCGGAGATTGACATCCATGTACCAGGACCACTATAAAGAAGATTGTTGCTTTAACGAGTCGAATCACTTTGAAACCTGAATTAATTCATCCAGTGAAGTGCTCCAATTCTTTTGACTGGAATCATCTAAAGACTCCCAAAGGTTTTGCATCTCACGCGGATCTTTTTTTAAATCAAATACTTCAGTATGTCCAAGTTCTGGGTATCGGACATATTTACTATCCTGCCGAATGATGCCCTCACTTTGAGGGATACGATTGTGCTTAAACAAGTGTTCAAACAAGAATTCGTCACGCCATTCATTAGAAGCATGGTTCCGATAGAGGTCAGTCAATGTCCTGCCTTGCATTACCTCGGGAGGTTCAATACCTGCCATCGTCAACATCGTCGGAGCGATGTCAATATTTAAAACCATTTCGTCCCGGGTCTGGGGAGAAGCATTGGGATCATATATGATCATGGGAATACGAATGGAAGGCTCATACGCGTACCACTTTCCTGCCAATCCTTTTTCACCCAGGAAGAATCCGTTGTCACTCGTGAAAATAATAATCGTTTCATTTTCAATATCCAGCTCTCGTAATGTCTTGCGAATATCTCCCAGGACCTGATCGACACCATAGATAAGCCGATAGTAGTCTTTTACTGATCGCTCATGGTGCTCCTGATCTGAGAATCGCATATGCCAGCGAAGTCGAGCTTCGTTGCTGTCTGCAAAGAATGCAGGATAGGCATCCGGATCAGGTGGGGGAGGTATATCAACATCTTGTAAAATATCAGCATAGGCACTGTCGATAATAAATTGGCGGGGATCAGTATCCTGTACATGAGGTGCTTTGAAACTGACAGAGAGGCAAAAGGGCCGATTGGTGTCACGTGCACGCAGGAACGTATCGCATTGCATTCCTAATAATTTGGTCAGGTGAATTGGGTCTCCATTTTGATCAGTCTGTTCATAGTGTGGTTGCCAGGGGATGCCACGCCAGTATTCAAAAGAGGATGCCGGCATAGTCTCAGGTCTGCCTACTCCAAACTTTCCTATGAACGCATTTTGGTATCCTGCCTCTCGCATAAGCTCCGGATAGCAATCTTTCCAGGTAGAATCGGAAAACATGGTGCTAAATCCATGGATACCATGTCTGCGGGCGTATTGTCCTGAAAAAAAACTGGCTCTGCTCACTGCGCAGATTGGAGTGGTCACATAGGCATTCTCAAACATGATGCCCTGTCCGGCGAGTAGGTCAAGATTGGGTGTTAATATCTGGCCGTTGCCCATGGCGCCCAGGGCATCCCATCGCTGGTCGTCCGTAAGAAGGAAAATTATGTTGGGTTGCTTGGTGACTTCCGCATTCTCGTCCTTTGTTTGACAAGCCACCAGAAGTATGATAAGTAGGTAATAATGTAATTGCATTTTCTTTTTATAACTTCAAACCGAGGGAGAAGATACCTTTTTTAAGCTTCTCATTAAGATGGTTAACCTTAGGGACTTTATAGTACAAAGTAATCTTTTCAGGACAATTGATGTACCCGACTTATTGTTGGTCGATTATCAATGTATTGTAAAGGAAGAAGTGAGTGATATTTGGAGTCATGAAAGCTATATAGCATATGTGCTGGGAGGGGAGAAGATGTGGAAGACTTCTGAAGAGCAACTCCTCGTTTCCTCTGACCAGGCAATATTTGTGCGCAAAGGAGCAACGACAGTGCATCAGTATTTCGAAGAGCCCTTCATGGTTTTATTTATTTTTTTTAGTGATACCTTAATCAGTGGCTTATTGCAGTCGAAATTAAAAATCGGATCTACTGCCAGCAGAGATGCAGGCAATCAAAATATTGTGAGACTACCGGGCCACCCATTACTCGCTGGGTATTTTCAGAGCCTTTTAAAGTATTTGTCTGTGGGAGAAGATCTGGATCCGATATTGATAAGACATAAGGTGGAAGAATTACTGATTTTTCTATGTACTAATGCTACATTCAAAAATATTGCGGCACAGATATTCGATACGACAGATACACGGAATCTTCGTTCTGTTATGGAGGCTAATTACCAACTACCACTTAAGGTGTCGGATTATGCAAGGCTGAGTGCAAGAAGTGTTTCTACCTTTCGTCGGGATTTCGAAAACGAATTTGGCATGTCCCCTTCCCGATGGCTACTGGAGAAAAGACTGAACCTAAGTAAAATGCTTATTGAGTCTCTCAACGAACCTATTGAATCCATTGCAGAAAGAAGTGGATTTGCTAATCGCACGCATTTTAGCCGCGTTTTTAAAGAACGATTTGGTGTGGCACCTTCACAGGCTCGATGATATTCCGACTTTTAAATATCGGGAATATCGGAATGCAATGATTTTAGCTTTTGAGCGAATCAGCAACAAGACTGGTTGACTGAGAAACATACATCCATCTGAGATCACTTTTATTTGGAGAAAGTCTGAAGTGATGCATATACTCCGAATTATTTTATTGCTTTTATTGAATCTTCCTCATGTGCTGCATGCACAATTTGTCAAGGCAGATATCATACCTCGACTCAATGAATTGACATACACCATTGCAGATCAGCACGATCACTTTTATTCGCTGAAAGGTATCCGGACATTGACCATAGTTCATCTTGCAGCGCACGATATCATTCAGGCACAGATGGACACTTACCAACCCTACCTTGTTGACACTGCCATCGCTGATCTCAATGTGTCAGTGGCTATTCTTGCCATGGCCGATCAGATCCTGACAAATGCATATCCTCTGAGGCAGGATACCATTGAGTCAGTGATTGGAAGTTGGATGTCGTCAGATTCCAGTGAAGAAATAAGTCTGGATTTTGGAATGTTCATAGCCGACCAATACCTGAACCATAGAAATGGGGATGGTCATGAAAAACAAGGCGAATACACACCCATGTCAAAACCCGGTGACTACCAATATACCGAGGGATGGGATGAATGGGTTTTTAAACCTGACTTCGCAGTTGCCAGGCCTTTTTCTTTCGATGAAATTACGACATTCCGCGTTCCTCCCCCGCCATCCCTGGAAAGTGCAAGATATGCCCGGGATTATGATGAAATAGTGGAGTACGGGGGAAGGTTGTCTGCAAAACGGACATCGGATCAGACACATTTTGCGCATTGGTGGGCAGAATTTGCCGAACATAGTTGGAATCGCATCGCCCGAATTGTTTGTGAAAAAGATCTGAAATCACCCGACAGAAAGGCACGCCTCTTTGCCCTGATTAATATGGACATTTATGATATATACCTGGCTTCCCTGGAAAGCAAATATTATTATGATACCTGGCGACCGGTCACAGCCATCCATCAAGCTAAAAATGATGGCAACGAAGAGACATTGGCAGATCCTGCGTGGCAACCTGAGATGCTTACACCTCCATGGCCGGAGTATCCCTCTGCCCATGCTGCCGTAGCTGGAGGAGGTGCTGAAATCGTATCTGAGACCCTGGGCCGGTCAAATGTTACAATTGAAATGTCATCTGTCACTGCACCTCTGGAACAACCGAACAGGAAGATTGAGGATCTGCGCCTGGCTGCGGAGGAATGCGCCGCGTCCCGAATTATGAATGGCTATCATTTTCGATTTTCGACAGATGAAGGTCTTCGACAGGGGCGTCAGATAGCAAACCATATCATCCAAAACTTTCTACAACCGGTAGATAAAGTGAACAAATAGTCATTTTTCCAAAACACTGATTAGATTTCTGCACATTATCGATTTACTGACAGCAATAATTACTTTTGTAATTCATCAGTATATCCTCCGGTGCAGTATAAAAAGATTAATGTAGGTGAGACGGTCATTGAGTTTCATAATAATTGGTTGGGAGAAGAAACCGTGATTGTAGATGGTCAGATCGTATCGAAGAAGTCATCGATTATGGGAACCAGCCATTATTTTTCGGCTATGGAAAATGGTCACTTAGCCAGGTACATTCTTACCACCCGGATAAACGATATGATGCAGGTGGTCATTGATATCAGTCGAAATGGTCAATTGGTACATGATGGCTTGAAAGTGAGCTTTGGCAGCAAACCCCGAGAACTGCCTGATACCGACAAGCAAAATGGATTGAAGTACCTCAAGGAATATGATATGGATGACGCCCGTCACCATCTCGAGAAGGCACTAAAGAAGTTTCCAAAAGACCCTGAGATATATTTTCATCTTGCTTGTGTACACTCCATCGAAGAGGAGGTCGAGGAAGGTTTTGAATGCCTGAAAAAAGCGGTAGCTCAGGGTCTGCAAGACCATGAACTGATTCTCAATCACGACATGCTTGCCTATCTAAGAATGCATCCGGGTTTTGAATCCTTTTTGGAAAGTGGATTTACGGACTATGACCTGGAGGAAGAATAGTGCACCCTCTTTCTGAATGATCTTAGCTATATTAAGAACTATTTGGGGATAGATAGATACTTGCTATGCAATCAAAGGTCAACCAATGTATGTTCGCATTACTCTTGTTTTGCCAAGGCTTACTGATCGGGCAGACAACAGATTCTGACTTCACCTTCGAAATTGATGTTCTTGATCATGTGGGTGCCTTTGACCCAGTCTATGCCTGGTTTGGATATGACGAACCAAATTATACTTATATGCGGGATGGCAGGAAACTCTTGCGAGAGATTGCCGATCTCAGCCCAGTACCGGTCTATGTACGGACACATAATATGTTGACTACCGGAGATGGTAAGGCTGCCTTAAAATGGGGGTCAACGAATGCTTATACGGAAGACGAGGATGGAAATCCAATCTATGACTGGACCCTGGTAGACAGTATCACCGATACATATATTGCTTTGGGCTTGAAACCATTAATGGAGATTGGTTTTATGCCAGAGGCTTTATCCTCACAGCCCGTTCCTTATAGGCATAGTTGGACTCCTGATAATCATTACAGCACCATCTTTACAGGCTGGGCCTATCCACCAACGAGTTATGAAAAATGGGCTGAGTTGGTTTATCAATGGGTTTTGCATGCTGTGGAGAGGTATGGAGTGGAAGAGGTAGAAAGTTGGAAATGGGAGCCGTGGAATGAACCGAATATCGGTTATTGGCAAGGTACGACGGAAGAGTATATAAAGCTCTATGACTATACCGCGGACGCTGTCAAACGTGCCCTACCTACTGCCACTGTGGGAGGTCCGCATACCACCGGACCTGCCTGGGATAAGGCAGAGGCCTTTCTCAGACAATTTCTGGAGCATTGCGTCTCGGGTACAAACTATGTCACCGGTCAACAAGGTTCACCTTTAGATTTCATAGCTTTTCATGCCAAGGGTAGTCCGGAGTATGTTGATGGTCGGGTAGTGATGAACCTCGGAAAGCAGCTTCGGGATGTTTCGAAAGGTTTTGAAATAGTCGCCAGTTATCCGGAATTAAAGGAAATACCTATTGTCATTGGTGAGTCGGATCCAGAGGGATGCGCGGCATGTTCTATGGATGTTCATCCTCATAATGGATATCGGAATGGAACGATGTATCCCAGCTATACGGCGGCTGCCTTTGCGAGGAAAATAGATCTGGCTAAACACTTCGATATCAATTTTCAGGGGGCTGTGACATGGGCCTTTGAATTTGAAAATCAACCATGGTTTCATGGCTTTCGAGATCTCGCCACCAATGGAGTGAATAAGCCTGTCCTGAATGTATTTCGGATGTTTGGGATGATGGGTGGTAATCAACTGAAGGTGAAGGGAGACTGGAACTACGATTATGTATTGGCAAGAGATAGTAGTATCCGGGAGTCCTCAGATGTCGGAATCTTGTCTACAACCGATGCTGATGGCCTGCAGCTACTTGTCTGGCATTATCATGACATAGATGAAAAATCTATGGCTGAGGACATCACGATTCATCTATCAAATTTGCCCGTGGAAAAACTACAAGCTTTTCACTATCGAATTGATGAACAGAACAGCAATGCATATGAATTGTGGAAGTCAATGGGGCAGCCACAAAATCCTACTGAAGACCAATATCTGGCCCTCGAAAAAGCAGGTCAATTAACCTTGTATTCATCACCCAGTTGGAATCAGGTGGATGACGGACAGATGACGCTGCAACTTAATTTACCAAGACATTCTGTTTCACTTATTGATTTAAGATGGTAAAGTCTACGATTTTATTGAAGGTCTTCTTACTTACTTATTTCCTGCTTTCCATAGGATGCCAACAGCAACCAGGGCAAATGATCTGGCCGCGGGTAGACCAGGAGACCCGACCCTGGACGCGCTGGTGGTGGCATGGTAGTAGCGTCACTCAGGAAGGCATTACGGCAGAATTAGAAGCACTTAGAAAAGCGGGATTTGGAGGAGTTGAGATTACGCCAATATATGGAATGATTGGTGACGAGGAGCATTTTGTACCCTATCTCTCCAGTCAGTGGAATGCGCTTTTGAAACATACCATTGATGAAGCTCAGCGGTTGGACCTGGGGGTGGATATGGCTACTGGCACAGGATGGCCGTTTGGTGGTCCCTCGGTGACAGATACGGATGCCAGTAAGTATTTTACCTCAGCCAGCCGGACTCTTGACGGCGGGCAAAGAATCCGTATTCCACTCTCAAAAACTCAGGATCCTGTGCTTAGGACCGTAACCAATCAGGTGTATCAGGTCTACAGCATTTTGAGAGATCGTGGTGAAATAGTAGAGGGATCTCAAAGTGCACCGCCACTTTTGGATGATGTTTCTGTGCCTGCCATTGAGGAAATAAAGCAACCCATAAGTTCTAATATGGATCTGCAGGCGCTGGCAATTGATCAAGTGCGTTTTCAAAATCCTCTCAAAGTAGTGGCCGTTTGTGCGTTTGCATCTGATGGAAGCTATGTAGATCTAAGGGCCCATGTAGACGATTCAGAGGTTCTTAATTGGGAAGTACCAGATGGGACATGG
>JAUILM010000272.1 GCA_030432855.1 Bacteroidia bacterium | reverse complement strand
TTGGTAATGAATGCCGTGTGTTTGCCAGATTTTCTACGGTTGGCGGCGAAAAGGGGTCAGCCGATACAGAGCGGGATCCCAGGGGTTTTGCCGTCAAGTTTTATACAGAAGATGGAAATTGGGACCTTGTTGGTAACAATACTCCTGTCTTTTTTATCAAGGATCCCAAAAAATTTCCCGATTTTATACACACGCAGAAGCGAGACCCTAAATCTAACTGTAAAAGTCCAACGATGATGTGGGATTATTGGTCATTGAATCCGGAAAGTTTGCATCAGGTGCTGATCCTGATGTCAGATCGTGGCACACCCGATGGCTACCGGCATATGAATGGATATGGAAGTCATACCTTCTCCATGGTTAATGATCAAAATGAGCGTGTCTACGTCAAATTTCATTATAAGACCATGCAGGGCATACGCAACTTTACAGATGCAGAGGCTACTGAAATGAAGGGTAAAGATCCGGACTATGCGCAAAGGGATCTGGTAGATGCTATAGAAAATGGAGATTTTCCCAGATATGCACTCAAAATTCAGGTGATGACGCAGGAGGAGGCTCAATCTTTTCAGTGGAATCCCTTTGATTTGACAAAAGTTTGGCCACACGCTGACTTTCCCTTGATCGATGTGGGCACGATAGAACTAAATGAGATTCCGGACAACTACTTCCAGGATGTGGAACAAGCGGCTTTCGCACCCGCTAACTTGGTGGATGGTATTGGCTTTTCACCGGATAAAATGTTGCAGGGAAGAATTTTATCATACCCGGATGCACACCGATATAGGATTGGAGTCAATTTCGAATCATTACCCGTTAATCGCTGTCCTTTTGCGGTAAATAACTATCATAGGGACGGAGCTATGCGGTTTGATGGTAACGGTGGTGCATCGCCTAACTACAGACCCAATAGTTTTGACGATATTGTAGAAGATCCCGCTTATAGCGGAGAGCCTTATAGGTTAGAAAGTGATGTAGTGGCATATTTTGATCGAAATGAAAATGATGATGACCATTATTCTCAACCCAGGGCATTGTTTGAGGAAGTGATGTCTCCGGAAGCGCAAAAAAATACCATTGCAAATATCGTAGGGGCAATGAGTGGAATTGAAGGTCCTAAAAGGGATGAAATTATATTACGACAACTCTGCCACTGGTTCAGATGCAGTGAAAGACTGGGAATGGCCGTGGCAAAGGGACTTGGTTTGGATATGCAGAAGATGGCAGCTATGATGCCGGCCTCTGCAAAGCATTAGGATTTAATCAACTTGCTATATCTTAGAATGTACGTGAAAAAGCTCTAAGATTTGTGATTGAGGGTCACTTTTTTAAACAAAAAGGTGACCCATTTTATTTACATATTATCATGTTTGGATTATTTAAAAAGAAGACTGAAAAGGAAAAACTCCAGGTCGAGCACAAGCGACTTTTGGAGGAAGCTTATCGCCTATCAACCAGTGATAGGATGGCCAGCCACAAAAAGTATGCAGAGGCTCAAAAGCTCCAGGAAAAAATTGATAATATGGATTGAGTATGATCCAGATCACAGAACCAGAGGCAGATTCACTGTATTTTTATAGTATAAAATAAATACAATATGAAAAATACAACAGCCATTGGATTAGATGTTCAAAAGTCAAAAATTCTGGCAGAGAAGCTCAATACACTTTTAGGTAATTATTCTGTGTTCTACCAGAATGTCAGAGGGTATCATTGGAATATTAAGGGAGATAAGTTCTTCGAATTGCATGCAAAGTTCGAGGAATTGTACAATGATCTGCTGTTAAAAATTGATGAAGTGGCAGAAAGGATCTTGACGTTGGGATATGCTCCCAATCATAGATATTCTGATTATAATAAGGTGTCCAGCGTTGTGGAAAGCGCGGAAGTCTCTGATGGTGAGAAAGCCGTCAGAGATATTTTGGAATCCTTTAAAACGATCATAGGATTACAACGTGAATTGCTGGATCTTTCGGATGATGCAAATGATGAAGGCACAAATGCTCTAATGAGCGACTACATTCGCGAGCAGGAAAAGCTTGTGTGGATGTACTCTGCTTTTAGTAGTTGATCGGTCCTAAGATAGATAAGTCATTATTGGAAGAAGTGGTACCTTACGATTGTACTTAACTTCTTCCAAGATGATTCGAGCACTTACATTTGCCACCCTACTCATTTTCATTTCATGTACGACAACGCAGACCAGCAAGGATTACACGAACGCATCTCCTAAGGTCGTAGCTCCATTTAGCGATGTTGATACCCTGGCTATAAACGATTGGTGGAATCGTGGTGCCAATCCGATCATTGATCTACATGTATCACGCGATAGTGTAGTGGCATTTGGCATGTACACTGTAGCTGATAGTAAGCTCAAACTCACAGCCCAAATGTTCCCGCTATATCCCGATGAGACCCGAACCGTTCGTCTGGAAATAGAGTCAGCAGAGGGTTGGGAAGAAGTGCAAACCCGGGAGGTGAATGATATTGGCTGGTCAACCCTTTTTGAGGTGAGTCCCTGGGATATGACCCGCGATATACCCTACCGCATAAAGCATGGTGAGGATGCTATGTTTGAGGGACTCATTCGGAAGGACCCTACCGATAAAGAGCAGATCGTGCTGGCAGCATTCTCATGCAACAGCAATAAGGATCGTGGAGATAGAGCAAACTATGTTCGTAATGTCAATTATCACGATCCGGATGTGCTTTTCTTTGCCGGTGATCAGTCCTATGATCATAAGGAGCATACAGCTGCCTGGTTGAAGTTTGGTCTACAGTTTCGGGATATTTTTAGAGACCGACCTTGTATTACGATACCTGATGACCATGATATTGGACAGGGAAACCTGTGGGGTGAAAATGGCAAGAAGGCAGAAAGACCGCAAGGGGATGATGGCGGATATTATTATCCGGTCGAATATGTCAAAATGGTAGAACGCTGTCAGACGGCGCACCTTCCCGACCCATATGATCCCACTCCCGTCGAACGTGGAATCGGGGTATATTATACCAGTTTTCTTTGGGGTGGTGTTGACTTTGCAATCATCGAGGATCGTAAATTTAAATCAGGCCCAAATGGGAAAATACCACAACAAGGTCCCCGACCTGATCATGTCCGAAACCCGGAATACGATCCTGCTACGATTGACTTGCCTGGCCTCAAATTGCTGGGAGATCGACAGCTAAGTTTTCTTGAAGATTGGGCTTCCCGGCAAGAATCTACCGCCATTAAAGTGGTACTTTCTCAGACGGGATTTTGCGGTGGAGCACACCTACATGGCAGTCAGGAAAATCGATTGCATGCGGACCTGGATTCTAATGGTTGGCCCCAGACAGGTAGAAATAAGGCTTTAGAACTCATTAAGAAAGCCAATGCGGTACATATCGGTGGTGACCAGCACCTGGCTACGGTTATTCATCATGGCATTGAGGACTTTGATGATGGTCCCTGGGCATTTATAGTGCCTGCAATCGTCAACAATTACTACAGTCGTTGGTGGTGGCCAGCCGATGAACAGCCTGGAAAAAACAGCAATGATGTGTTGCCATGGACGGGACAATATCTTGACGGATTTAATAATAAAATTACCATGCATGCCTATGTCAATCCAGATGCAGAGGCAAATGGAGCAGGATATGGGCTGATACGATTTAACAAATCAGAAAACACGGCTACGTTTGAGTGCTGGCCCCGGACTACGGATGTCACTAAACCCGAAGCAGAGCAGTTTACTGGATGGCCGATCACAATCGATCTTTAGGATGCTTTTTTTGCCAAGGTTTGATGAAGGCTATCTGGACGTCGGTGACACGCATCAGATCTTTTATGCTCAGCACGGAAGTAAGGATGGTGTTCCTCTCTTGTTTCTCCATGGTGGTCCCGGACTGGGTACTACCGACTACGATGCCCGAATTTTCCCTCAGCATTTTAGGGTAATACGCTTCGATCAACGAGGGTCAGGACGAAGCAAAGCATCCAATATTTTGATCGCCAACACAACGGATCACTTACTGCAGGATATCGTAAAGCTGCTGGACCATCTGAAGATTAACCAGAAAGTGATTTTATTTGGAGGATCCTGGGGTAGTACGCTTGCGATGCTCTTTGCCATTCGATATCCTGAAAAAGTTTTAAGATTGGTACTGAGGGGTGTTTTTTTAGCCACCAAAGCATCCCGGTTGTTTTTTGAAAGGAAAGGAGTGGATCAGTTCTTTCCTGAAGAATGGGAACAGTATACATCTCTCGTACCTGAAGGAGACAGAGAAAATCCTACTCAATATTATTGTAAGAAAATGTTGGATGGTACCGATGAGGAAAGGGAAGTATATAGTCGGTCATTTAGTAAATATGCGATCACAGTTTCAAGAAGAGGGGGCGTGGAGAATATCGATGAGGTCTTGAAGAATTACAATTATTTAAATCAGGCTACCATTCAGGCACATTATTTCAAGCATGATTTTTTTATTCTGGAAGGATTTATTCCTGAAAATATTTCGCAAATCTCGGAGACAAGAGTAGATATCGTTCATGGAAGATATGATCTACTCTGTCTTCCGAAATATGCTTACCAATTAAATAAACTTCTCAAAAACTCAAAACTATATCTTGTGGATGCAGGGCATTCTTCAGTGGAGCCGGAAACCGAAAAGATGTTGAGAAGCATTATGGCTACATCGGGATAAAATCCTGGGTATCAAAAAGTGTATGTGACCTTCCCTCTGATAAAAAATGGAGTACCCGGTGTAAAATGAATTTCTTCCACAGGATTTGACTCACTAGCCAGTCTCGATTCTGTTGCGAATTGTGTTTCGTTCCATTCTACATCAAATAGATTTTCGACAATGATAGAGAAGTCTACTTTCTTTAGGCTGTACCCCAGGTTGAGATCAGTAATAAAATAGCCCTGCGCCACAATCGAATTATCTTCGTTGGCAGGGCGGTCACCCATATATCGATATTTAAGACCTCCGAATAATCCGGACGGGTATTTAAAACTCAGTTGCGCCAGACTCGTTACTTTGGGTGCCAGGGGAATTAAATCTTCTCCTTCTGCTTCACCGATACTTCGTGCTCTGGTGAAGTTTGCATCGACTCGTAGATTCCAGTATTTGATGGGTGCAATGCGTGCCCCTAATTCGAGACCATAACGATTGGTTTCGCCACTGGGCTCCACTATGCCCGCGTCACCAACATAAACCAATTCCTGCTCCAGGTCCAGGTGCCATAGGGTTGCATTGAACATTAGTTTGCTGGAAGGTTTATAGATAAAGCCCAGGTCTACCCCTGTGGCTCTTGTCATCAGAGGATTTGCTTCATTAAAGATGGCGAGTCGTATGTCATTACTATGAAATCCGTCACCATACTTCGCAAATACCTGCAGCTGGTGACTGGGTGTATAGGAGAGAGAAAATTTAGGACTTATAAAAGCATCATTAATTTTTGAAGTACCGGTTGAAGCAGTTTTTTGATCTGTATATCGAGCATTTATTTGATCAAGTCGTAATCCGGCATGTAAAGTCCATTTTCCTAGCGAAAATTCATTGTTCACATAGCCATAGTAATTTCGCTCGCGAATATCCCCAAATTGATGATAGAACTGTATTATGGACCGGTTGATTGTCTTTGACAATTCATTGTCATTTGAGAAGTCAGAGCGAAATCCCAGACCTGTTTCCATTAGATGATCAACCTTGCCATATTCAGACAAGTGTTGTAGACTAATTTGAGAGCCATAGAGATCTCGTGACTCACGTTGTCGGATTTGATCTCCGTTTTCCGGATCCTCCAGAAAGAAGGTAAAGTTGGAAAGTAATTCAAAATCATAGTGACTAAACCAGGCCTGTGCTTTTAAAGATGTTCGGTTGGAGAGAATACCCTGGTATTGCAGATTCGTATTAAAACGGCTGGTTTCACCGCCTTCAGTGTCATCAATGGCTCCCCATCGTGTGATGTCACCAGACTCAATGGCCCGGACAGGTATTTGACCCGAGGCGTCCCAGGACGAAGTGAAATAACTATTTGATAGCGTCAGACTACTTCCATTGGAAGTTTTATACTGATACTTTCCAAAAATATTGAGACGCTTGAAATCCTGGGGAGATTCAAAAGGTCCGTCACCCGTTCGGTAGGCACCAGCAATGTATGCAGAATGTTGTCCCTGGTCCACCAGATTTAATTGTGCTACGGTACGAAATGTATTAAACTGACCGGCTTCTTGTGATATACTACTTCCGTGTAAGTGATCTTTAGTTTTAAACTGAATGGCACCCGCCGTGGCAAAGTTACCAATCGTTGCATCATATGGACCTTTGGAATATTGAATTTCTTCTACCAGTTCAGGAATGATGAAATGCAAATCCGAATAACCCTGACCATGAGCATGAGACACCATATTGACAGGCATACCATCTAATTGCAGATTGATATCAGTACCATGATCGATATCAAATCCCCGGAGAAATATTTGTTCTGCTTTTCCACCACCAGCGTGCTGACCGATAAATAATCCCGGTACAATCGTCATGATTTCCTGACTGGATTGAACAGGGGACACAGCCAAATCTACTTTGCTGATAGCCCTTGATACATCCGCACCAGGACTTACCGTCACCGTGGCCAAATCAATTTCGATAGGTTGCAGTGTCAGCACTACTTCTTCAGAGGGATCTATTTCGCCTATGGATAAAAATCGGGTGTTGTAGCCGAGACCACTTACTATAATCGTGTCAGCAGGATTAAGGTTATTTAGGTTAAATACACCGGCAATAGTGGAGTGTGTATGTTGATTCTTGCCTTGGACTTGAAGGTAGACATCAGAAATCGGATCTCCATCTATGTCAGTGATTTTTCCTGAGATATTTTGTAATGATTCTTGTGCAATAATGTCACTTCCCGTGAGTATGAGCACAAGCAAAATCAGTAAGAACTGCGGTCTTATTCTTATTTTATAGTTGTTAGTTGTCATGATAGTAGGTTTTGGATGTTTAAAGGACCAATTTCAAAACTGGCTGATTCAAGTTCTTGCATTAGATTTCTTCTGACATCAGGGTTATCTCGTAGTATTTCAAGTAGATGTAACAGTACATCAGGTTCGGATGTTTTTCCCAGCACTTCTTTGTAAACGATATTCCTGGCCTTGTTGTATTCTCCCATCATGTGGTAGACATAAGCAAGAAGGTCATAGGATTCTGCGGTCTGTCTTTCCTGGACTTCATGTCTTGCCAACTGAAGTGCATCATCAAGATTTCTATATTCCTCTGTGGTGTATAATTCGATAAGATATTTATTATACATGCTCCCATACAGTTCGTTTGTGGTTTCTTGTATGAAGTTTTGATGGGCTTTCTGCGCCTCTTCTTTTTTGTCAGCAAAGATGTTGAGTTCGCCGGCCAGAAGAAGGAGATCCGGAGAGTTATTATACTGCGCAATGTGTTGAACAATACGACGAGCTTTCAAATAATCTTTTTCATCAGAATATGCAATCCAGGCTAATCCTTTTAAGACATACCAATTATTTGGATTTAATTCTAACGTCTGATGATAGAAGTGGGCTGCATGTTTGATCTTGCCTGCATGTCCATAAAAGTCTCCCAGGTTTGCAAGCACCCATTCTTGTTGGCTAATATTCTTCGTTTTGACGGCGTTTTCCTT
>JAUILM010000271.1 GCA_030432855.1 Bacteroidia bacterium | reverse complement strand
GTTTCAGTTGGCCACACGGGAGGATCCCTATATGATAGATGCCTGGATCAATGCAGCACAGCTTCTTGAGTCGATTGGAGATCCGGAGGCCATTCGCTACTATGATGCAGCACTATCTATCAACCCTAATCACATAAATCTCCTGCATGCCAAGGCCCAGTACCTGGCACATCAGGACGCTACGGCAGAATCTATTGCTACTTATCAAAGGATCATCAGTATCGATCCCGACTATTCATATGCCTACTACGACATAGGTTTGCTGTATCTGGATCAGGATAGCATAGGGAAGGCATTCCAACACTTTGATATCGCGATCAAAACAGAGCCGATGTTTGCCCGAGCCTATTTTTATCGGGGCCTTACCCGTGAAATAGAGGGCGATTTATCACGAGCACTGCAAGACTTCGAACAAGCAGTACGACTCGACCCTGAAGATAGCGATGCGGAAGAGGCCATCCAGCGCGTAAAACCTTTATTATAGTAATCCCATGGATTTTAGTATTTTCTAGATCTAATTAAAACTTGAAAGACATGGCAATTTTAAAAGTAATCGAGGTACTGGCTGATTCAAAAAAAAGCTGGGAAGATGCCACTCAAAATGCAGTAGAAAAAGCAAGTGAAACGGTAAAAAACATCCGTTCAGTTTTTGTCCAATCTCAGAGCGCTACAGTAGAAGATGGCAAAGTCGAAAGCTACCGGGTCAATGTTAAAATAACATTTGAAGTTAAATAACACATTAAAGGCCTCAATTTTAGATGCCGCCTGGTTGTTATCAGGTGGCTTTTTTATATCTCCCTGCAGATTAGAAAAATCATAGAATCAGCAGATAGTGTCTTCTGAAATAAACCTTAGCTTTGTCCCTCCTAAAGAAAGGGTATTTCAAAAATGATACATATAACGTTCCCGGATGGCAATGTCAGGACCTATGAAGAGGGTATCACTGCCATGGAAATCGCAAAATCAATCAGTGAAGGACTGGCAAGAAATGTGCTGGCCGCCAAAATTAATGGTGAGGTATGGGATGCATCCCGGCCGATCACGGAAGATGCTGCGGTTCAACTACTGACGTGGAATGACAAGGAAGGTAAATCTACTTTCTGGCATTCTTCTGCACATTTGATGGCGGAAGCGCTTGAGACCCTTTATCCCGGAGTGAAGTTTGGTATCGGACCATCTATTGAAACTGGATTTTATTATGATATCGATACAGGTGATCAATCGATATCGCTCGATGACTTACCCAAGATTGAAGCCAAGATGAAAGAATTGGCTTCCTTAAAAAGTGAGTATCAACGCAGTGAGGTTTCCAAAGCGGACGCAATATCCTACTTCACAGAAAAGAACGACGAATATAAACTTGAGCTCATTGATGATCTCGAGGATGGATCCATCACATTTTATCAACAAGGTGGATTTACTGATTTGTGCCGGGGTCCCCATATACCTGATACCAGCAAGATAAAAGCGATCAAACTGACCAATGTGGCTGGAGCCTACTGGCGGGGAGATGAGTCTCGTAAAATGATGACCAGGATATACGGTGTCACCTTTCCAAAGAAGAAAGAACTCACCGAATATCTGGAAATGGTCGAAGAAGCGAAGAAAAGAGACCATAGAAAACTGGGCGCTGAGTTGGAGCTTTTCATGTTTTCGGATAAAGTAGGCGCCGGACTTCCGATTTGGCTACCCAAAGGTACCGCATTGCGGACCCGACTTGAAGATTTTCTAAAGGAAGAGCAACTACGTAGGGGGTATATGCCGGTAATCACTCCGCATATCGGTAAAAAAGATCTTTATGTGACCTCTGGTCACTATGAAAAATACGGCGAAGACAGTTTTCAACCCATCAATACCCCAAGAGAAGGTGAGACATTCCTTCTGAAACCCATGAACTGTCCTCACCATTGTGAGATTTACGCACATCGTCCGCATTCATACCGAGAGTTACCACTCCGAATCGCAGAATTCGGTACTGTGTATCGATACGAGCAAAGTGGTGAGCTGCATGGTCTGACCAGGGTCCGGGGATTCACTCAGGACGATGCCCACATTTTCTGTACCACCGATCAACTCAAGGAGGAGTTTCTAAATGTACTGGACCTTACTACACATGTACTTGAGAAGCTAAGTTTTAAGAATTATACGGCACAGATTTCACTCAGAGATCCCAACAATAAGGAGAAGTACATTGGATCCGATGAAAACTGGGATCGAGCCGAGCAGGCGATTATCGATGCCACCCGGGAAGTGAACCTGGAGACAGTTGTCGAACTGGGTGAAGCGGCATTCTATGGTCCGAAACTGGACTTCATGATAAAAGATGCCCTGGGGAGAAGCTGGCAGCTGGGAACGATCCAGGTGGACTACAATCTGCCAGAACGATTTGATCTGACCTATGTGGGTGCAGACAATGCCCCTCACCGACCGGTCATGATTCACCGGGCTCCCTTCGGATCGATGGAGCGATTCATCGGGGTACTTATCGAACATACAGCCGGAAAATTTCCCTTATGGTTAACACCTGAGCAATTTGCCATACTGCCCCTCAGTGATAACTACCTGGATTACTCAAAGGAGATACTGTCGACCCTCACCACACTTGGATTGCGCGGATACATCGATGATCGTACGGAATCTGTAGGCCGGAAGATCAGGGACACTGAATTAAAAAAAGTGCCTTATATGCTGATTGTGGGTGAGAAAGAAGAATCCGCAAAGGAGGTTTCAGTGCGAAAGCAGGGAGAAGGCGATCAGGGATCAATGAGTGCAACACAATTTGCAGATTTTATTAACAGTCAGCTATAGTGGAGTTCTATGGATTTGAGTGATATCCTGACGCATCTGGGAGAGGAACGATCCCAATATTTCAACGCGATATCTCCTCCCATCATTCAGACCAGCAATTTTGCCTTTAAAGACACAGCTTCATTCAGAGCTGCGTTTCTGGACGAACGAGGTCATCACCTTTATTCTCGTGGAAACAATCCCACCACAGAAATCCTTAGAAAAAAAATAGCTGCTTTGGAGAAAGCAGAAGATAGCCTGGTATTTGGTAGTGGAGTAGCCGCAATGGCCTGTGCCGTGATGAGCAATGTTCAAGCTGGTGATCACATCATCTGCGTTGAGAATCCATACTCATGGACTCACAAGCTCGTATCAAAACTACTGTTAAAGTTTGGGGTGGACCATACATTTGTGTCGGGCACTGACAATCAGGAAATTGCAGATGCAATCCGACCTGAGACGAGGGTAATGATTTTGGAAAGTCCAAACTCTATAACCTTTAAAATTCAGGATCTAAAATTCTGTGGAGAAATCTGCAGAGCTCACGGGATCACCAGTATTATCGATAATACATTTGCCTCACCACTTTATCAAAATCCTCATACATGGGGGATCGATATTGTGATGCATACGATCTCGAAATATTTGAATGGTCATAGCGACGTGGTGGCGGGAGTCATCACCGGCACACAAAAAATGATGGACAAAATCTTTGCATCGGAGTTTATGACATTAGGACCTATACTATCTCCCCACGATGCGGCCATGGTTTTGAGAGGTCTCAGGACCTTGCCCCTCAGGATGGAGCGGGTGCACCGAAGTGGACTCGCAGTGGCTCAATATCTTGAAGCTCATGCAAAAGTCACTCAGGTCATACATCCTCTGCTACCCTCTTTTGATCAGCATGATTTGGCACTGCAACAAATGTCTGGAGCCGGGGGGGTATTCTCCTTTTTACTCAAAGCCCAAACAATCGAAGATGTGAACGCCTTTGTAGATCGGCTCGAACGCTTTACACTGGCTGTGTCTTGGGGTGGCCACGAATCCCTGGTAATTCCTTTCTCTATCTTCTATAATATAGAAGGCAGGGAAAACCCTGCCTATCCATTTAATTTGATTCGCTTGTATGTGGGACTCGAGGATCCGGATTATCTCATTCAGGATCTCGAAAACGCTTTTACAGCGCTCTAAGTTACTTTGCTACACTTACAGCACGCTTCTCCCGGATTACCGTTACTTTGATCTGTCCGGGATACTGCATTTCCTCCTGTATCTTCTCAGAGATCATGAAACTTAGATCATCAGCATATTCATCACTTACTTTCTCACTTTCGACAATGACTCTGAGCTCTCTTCCTGCCTGCATGGCAAATGCCTTTTGTACACCTTCATAGCTCATTGCCAGCTCTTCGAGTTCGCCGATCCGCTTCATATAACTCTCCAGAATTTCTCTACGGGCTCCGGGTCTGGCACCGGAAATAGCATCACATGCCTGGACGATAGGAGAAATGATGTTGTTCATCTCGATCTCGTCATGGTGCGCACCGACAGCATTACATACGGCAGGATGTTCTTTATATTTCTGACACATCTCCATACCTAAAATGGCATGAGACAATTCTGTTTCTTCTTCTGCTACCTTACCGAGGTCATGGAGTAGACCTGCTCTCTTTGCCAGCTTCGTTTGCTTACGTGACAACCCTAATTCAGACGCCATAATTGCACAAAGGTTGGCGGTTTCGATACTATGCTTCAGCAAATTCTGACCGTATGAAGATCTGAATCGCATCCGTCCCACCATTCGGACCAGTGCCGGATTTAGGCCATGAATATCCAGATCGATAACGGCCCGCTCTCCGATTTCAATAATTTGCTCTTCCAGTTGCTTACGTGTCTTTGCCACTACTTCTTCGATACGGGCGGGGTGAATACGACCATCAGCAACCAGACGCTTCAATGACAACCGACACAGTTCTCTCCTGATAGGATCGAAGCTTGAAATTACTATAGCCTCAGGGGTATCATCTACGACAATCTCGGCACCCGTAGCTGCTTCCAGGGCTCGGATATTTCTACCTTCACGACCAATGATCTGTCCCTTGATGTCATCAGAGTCCAGATTGAAAACCGTCACGGTATTTTCGATGGTATATTCAGCACACATCCTCTGTATGGATTGAATCACGATCTTCTTAGCCTCCTTATTAGCATTGAGTTTTGCCTGCTCCAGTGTCTCCTTTACGATGGACATAGCATCCGTTTCGGCTTTGGCTTTCACTGCTTCCAGCAGTTGATCCTTGGCTTCTGCCTCACTCATCTTTGCTATGTTCTCAAGATCCTTGATGATACGCTCGTTAGCCTCAGAAAGCTCTTCCTTACGACGAGCCACGATTTTCAACTGCTTCTCAAGGTTTTCACGGATCACTTTCGACTCAGCTTCTTGTTGTTCCAGGATTTCTGCTTTTTGGTCTAAGGAGTCGATTTTGATCTGAAGATCTTTCTCTTTTGTGACTACTTCCAGTTCCCGATCCTTCATTTCCAATCGATGCTGTGCTTTTCGCTCTTCGTAGTCACTTTTCAGTTTTGCATATTTCTTTTTTGCCTCCTGAATTTTACGTTGTTTGATCGACTCATTTTTACCCTCGGCCTTCGCGAGGACTTTTTCTGCATTCATTTCTGCCTCATCCACCATCCGTTTTGCAGTAAGTCGAGCCTCCTGGATTACAAGATCTGCCTTCTTGTTTGATTCCTCGATGCGCTTTTGATCCTTTCGCTTGCTGATAAGACCGATGCCCAGAAAGCCCAATATAGCTCCCAGGATCAGGCCAATACCACCATTCAATAGCCATTCCATAATGTCAAAATTTATAATAAAGTTTACCGACGGAGATATTCCGTCAGCTATCGAGTGGTGAGTAACTACTTGAGGATATCGTCAATCAGTGTTTCCAGTTGATCTACCTTTTTCACAAGGTCATCGCTAGTTTCCTCTTTCTGGGTTTGCTTCTGCAGTTCAACGGCATAGGTAAGTAGTGCCATCGCCAGACAATCCTGCACATCCTTATTGATATAAGTTAGCTGGAAGTCCCTGACTTTTTCATTCAGTGAATCTACAACTTGTTGTATCGAAGCCTCATCACCGACTTTGACACGTAGAGGATATGTCCTACCGGCAATGACAACCTGCATTCCTTTTAGATCTTCCTCCATTTGAACTACATATTATTGATCAACTCAATACACTTATCAACTTCTACAATATATTTATCAAGTGCTTTTTTCATCTGGTCGGACTCCATACCATTTTCATTTCTGGACTCCGCTCGCTCTTGATTCCTTCCTCGCTGCCCACCACCACTATTTCTAATCTTTTCAGCTTCTTGCTTAAGTTTTACATTTTCTTCTATTAGCATGATGTTCTCCTTCTTCAGATACTCCATCTTCTGACATAGTTGTCGGACCTTCTCTTCTACCTTCTCTATCTTTTGGATTACATCTTGTTGCATACTCAAATATAATCAGTTTGAACGATTATCTAACATTTAGTTAAAACAGCATATATGCATGCAGCTGGTACTAACTTCCATCCACACATGAATGTGAAACGCAGAATCGACTACCTTAGTTTTGCACCCACCTGTGAGCCCAAATCTTTGACGATAGTATCGATCATCTTATCAACATCCTTATCTGAAAAAGTGCGGGTGGGATCCTGGAAAACAATGCTTAATGCATAGGACTTCTTCCCTTCTCCCAGTACTTTTTCATCTTCATAGACATCAAACAGGTTAATCTCACTAATCACTTTTCGATATCTCTTTTCAATAAGGGCCCGAAGCTGATCAAATTGTACCGACTTATCAATGATCATAGCAAGATCCCTTCTCACCGTCGGATACTTACTTATTTCCGATAATTTAACCTGATCAATTTTCGCAAACTGTAATACAAGATCCCAATCAATATCTGCATAAAAAACAGGTCCACGTATCTGCATCCCCTGAATCAGTTTTTGGCTCACTCTACCGACGGAAGCAAAGTGCTGCTTACCTCTTCCATATTGCAAGCCGTTTGCGAAGGATTTTGATTCAGCAGGTGATGTTTTCAGTCCCTGCAAGCCCAGCTGAGTAAATATCCCCTCCACCATGGATTTCAACACAAAAAATTCCTTCTCAGAAGGTAGGGAGCCGGCCAGCCAGGAATCCGTACTGAATCCTGCAAGTGTAAGAGCCAACACCGATCTTTCTACATATCCACCTTCTGCGTGTCGGTACGTTTTTCCAAATTCAAAAAGTCTAAGGGTGGTCTGCTGCCGATTTTGGTTATGGACCACGGCTTCCAGAGCACTGATCATCATGTCTGGCCGCATCACTTCGATCTGTACATTCGAAGTATTGTTGATCCTGATAAGCTCTGATTCCTCAACGTCAAAGACCTCCTCCACATATTTTCGATCTACCATCGAAAGCGCCATCATCTCCAGGAAGCCATTCGATGCCAGGTAATTGGCAATCCTATTCTTTATTGTTGAAGGGTCCGGATGAGCCGACGCTTGCATAGCAAAGCTCATTTGGTCTGAAACCGGCACCTTATTAAATCCATAGATACGGAGCACTTCTTCAATCAAATCAGCCTCCCTTTTTACATCTGCCTTGTTAGTCGGGACAGCCACAGTAAGACCCTCCGCACTAACGGACTTGATATCCATCTCCATGGCAGTAAGGATACTCTGGACTTCTTCAATTGGAATCACGGTGCCTACCAACTTATTGAGTTGCGCATAGCTCAGGCTTATGACAGATCGTTCGATAGGGCTTGGATAGATATCGATAATATCAGAAGCGATGGAACCACCGGCCAACTCCTTTATCAA
>JAUILM010000270.1 GCA_030432855.1 Bacteroidia bacterium | reverse complement strand
CATCCAGGAGTCCTCTTTGCTTTAAATCCGTAACCAACGCGGCAGAAGCCTGATCACTGGAACGCGCCATACGCTGAATATCCCGGGGCAAGTTACCGTGCTGGTCCCACCCCAAATGATATAATTGGATAAATGGCACATCACGCTCCGCCAGACGCCGGGCCAGGAGACAATTGGCGGCATAAGTGCCGGGAATACGAGCATCGGGACCATACAGATCAAAGATATGTTCTGGTTCGTCTGATAGGTCAGTAACTTCGGGTACACTAGTCTGCATCCGGTATGCCAGCTCGTATTGATTTATTTTGCTATCGATCTCGGGATCCCCCCACACTTGTTGTTGTTCACGTTCCAGCTGCTCCAGGTAGTCCAGTTCTCTGCGGCGACTGGGTCGATCGATACCATCCGGATTAGAAAGATAAAGAACAGGGTCCACTCCTGATCGGAAACGTACGCCCTGATGATGTGAAGGAAGGAAACCGTTATTCCAGGCCTGCATATTGAGATTTTGAGTATCCTCACGACCTTTTGAAAGAAGTACGATAAAAGCAGGCAGATTTTTATTTGGACTTCCAAGGCCATAACTCATCCACGACCCCATTGAAGGGCGTCCTACCTGTTGAGATCCTGTCTGCAGGAAGATGATAGCAGGTTCGTGGTTGATGGCTTCTGTATACATGGAGTTGACCACACAAATGTCTTCGGCAATATTTGAGATGTGGGGCACTAAATTGCTAAAATATCCCCCCGTCTTCTGATGTTGGGTAAATTCAAAATTAGAACCAACCAGTGGAAAACTTGATTGGGCAGCCAACATACCAGTAAGTCTTTGCCCTCCTCGCACACTGTCAGGGATTTCCTCTCCCCATCGCTTGATTAATTCAGGCTTGTAATCAAATAACTCAATTTGACTGGGACCTCCGCTTTGGAACAGATATATAACCCGCTTTGCCTTGGGAGCATGGTGCAGGGCATTTAAGATTCCTCTATCAGCGGCTGACATGGCGGGGTCTTTTATGATTGAGGATTTTTCTGCAAATAAATTAGGGGCAATTAATGAACCCATGGCCAGAGCACCCAGGCCTTTAGTAGTAGTACGCAAAAACTCACGGCGAGTCTTTTGGTATTTCGCTTTCCTGATTTCTGGATTCTCCATTATTAATTTTTGTAGTAACTCTCGGTTGTATTTAAAATAGTGTTTGCGACTCGTGATAAGGCAGCAATTTTAGATGGAGGACTCTCTCTGTCAATTTGATATTTTCCCATATTTAGAAAGGCGATAGCGCGATCGGGATTCTCTTCAAAATAACTGAGCTCCTCCTGGTACTGTTGCCGGAGCAAACCCAACTCCCTGTCATTAGGCACTCTGCTTGTCAAAGACCTGAATATATCTCGATGCATGGCTTCATCATCATCGATGTGTTTTTTCCATACATTTTCTGACAGTACGCGGCAGGCTTCCAGGATCTGCGGATCATTTAGAAGTACAAGTGCCTGTAGCGGTGTACTACTCCTCTTGCGTCGCACTTCACACTCTGCGCGACTACTGGCATCAAAAATCAACATACTGGGAGGAGGCATATTTCTCTTCCAAAAAGTATAGATACTCCGCCGGTGCAAGCCCTTTTCATAATTCACCTCATACTCCGGGAAGAACCCATGGGTCATTACCTCCTTCCATAATCCGGGTGGTTGATAGGGGAAACTACTGGGGCCTCCCATTTCGTTGCTTAGAAGATCACTTACTGCCAGCACATTGTCCCGAATCATTTCGGCTGACCTACGATAGCGGGGGCCTCTTGCCAATAACTTATTATCAGGATCAATTTCCTGCAGGTCCTCCCTTATGATAGAGGATTGGCGATATGTATTGCTGGTGACCATTTGCTTGATGAGACGTTTGAGATCCCAACCATGTTCCATGAAATCTATTGCCAGCCAATCCAGCAGCTCCGGATGAGAAGGCAAAGCACCTTGATTTCCCAGATCTTCTACCGTTTCGACGATACCCCTGCCAAACATGAGGTACCAGATTTGATTGACTACGACACGTGACGTTAGAGGATTGTCCGGGTGTGTCATCCACTGGCCCAGACCATGACGATTTTTTGGCAGATCATCAGGCCAGGGAAGAATAGACTCCGGAACATTTCTGCCTACCCGCTTGCCATGGGCATCGTACACACCTCTTTCAAGAATGTAAGTGGGGCGCTCCTCATCAAGATCTCCCATTACCATGATTTCCTGTACTGTATCTATAGTGTGAACCTCACGGGTTCGCATATCCTTCAGTTTATTTCTCTGTTCCTCAAGGCCATCGTGCACCCAAAGATCAAAAAACTCTTTCAGCGCCGGATCTTTGGACTTCGTTGCTTCCTGAAATGCTTCCTTGCCTTGCTCCACATCGTGTAGTAGGCTAGCTACCAATTGGCCTCCTTCCCGGTTGAGGATCTTCACATCATCCAACATTCCCCCTTCAAAATCCTGATCGTAATGTCGGTTGCCAATTACTATACCTTTGTGCATCATGTACACGGTTCCTTCCAAATCCGGATACGGCACTGTGGATCTATAAAGATAATTGCGCTGTACATCGACATCCTGAATCACTCCATCCTGATAAATCTTCATACCCTCTGCCCTACTGGATCCATCATAAGTCCATACAAAATGTGTCCAGGTACTGGTGTCCAGTGGTTCCGGGATACGTAAGTCAATACTCTGATAGGGATGGGCATGATTTAACCGAAAATGGATTCGATTACTGTCTAACTTAACATCCCAGCCACGATACCCCTGAATACGATTATTGCCATTATAGATGACGTGTGCTGTCTCATAGAATCGTGGCACATTAATCCAAAAACTGATCGTAAAGGGTTCGCTACGCTCAAAAGTACTGGTAGATCCATCCGCAACATACTGTCCGGCGGCAGCGCTTACCACTGCATCACCGTGAACACCGTCAGCCGTCCGGATATCACCCCAATACGTAGGGCGATCATTACCTCTCACTGCGTCGACATCGGTGCCATCTTTCATCCGATCAAAACGCAGATCTGTGACAGTAGCACCAGCCACTAGATTTTCCAAGAGCCCTGGGTTAACTGTTTTCGACCATTCCAGGTATTGGGATTGGTTTTCCTCTGCCATTGTCTGCAACTTTACTTCCTCCCGACTCACTTCCTCAAGCAGGTAATCTCGGATCTCAGCTATCTCCTTATCTGGCAGTGCAAGTACAGGTCCTGCATTCATTGAATAGAAGTTAGGAATCATGTCACCCTTCTCAATGGCGTTTTGACTAAAAATGCCATCACCTCGTTCCACAGTACTATTAAAAAACCCAAATAGCTCGAAATAGTCCTCCTGGGAAATCGGATCATATTTGTGGTCATGACATCGTGCACAGCCAAAAGTCAATCCCAGGAAAGCGGCTCCCACCGTATTGGTACGATCTGCGACGTATTCCACTCTAAATTCTTCAGGGATGATACCTCCCTCGGAATTTTGCTTATGATTTCTATTGAATGAAGTAGCCAGGATCTGCTCCTCGGTAGCGTTAGGTATTTGATCCCCTCCGACTTGCCATTCAATAAATTTATCATAGGAAAGATTCTTATTAAAAGCACTGATGACCCAATCCCGATAGGGCCAAAAAGTATGGTGAAAATCGTCCAGATAGCCTTCAGAATCAGCAAACCTTGCCACATCCAACCAGTGCGCAGTCATTCGTTCACCATATCGGGGAGATGCCAGGAGACTATCTACAAGATGCTCATAATAATCTTCCCTTATGTCATTCATCCAATGATCTAGTTCTTGCAAAGTGGGTGGTAATCCCGTAATATCAAAAAAGAGACGACGAATCAGCTGAGGTCGATCTGCTTTAGGCGAAGGCTTAACATCGATTTGTTGGAGTCTATCTACTATAAATCTATCTATTTCATTTTTTGCCCAGTCGCTGGCAACTTCGGGAACTTGCTGGGGCTCCGGCTTAATAAATGCCCAGTGAGGTTTGTATTCTGCTCCCTGATCTATCCATTTGATAAGAATTGCCTTTTCATTGGGACTTAATGAGAGATTGGACTCTAAAGGTGGCATGACAGATTCTGTATCATCCGTCAATATGCGTTGTACCAGCTGGCTCTTGTGAGATTTGCCAGATACAATAGCCTTTCCTGCCCCACTTTCAAGAGCCGCCCGTGCTCCTTCCTCTTCATCAAGCCGGAGGCCTGCTTCTCGGGTTTGCGCGTCGGGGCCATGACATAGGAAGCATCGATCTGACAGGATTGGCTTTACATGAAAGTTGTAATCAATCTGATCAGGTAACGACGCAAATTCAGCTTGTATATCGGGACCTACATCAGGACCACACGAAGCAAAAATCCATCCGAAAATTACTATCCATCCAATTCGCATACTCTGCCTTTACTTATTGCCTGAAAATACAAATTTCAGTTGACACGAATATACTGGAAGGTACTACTTAGAAACTCCTGATCAAACCCAGACTATCATTACGTATATTTTGGTATCTTGTTAGAATAAAGGGATATTCGCTCCAGTTCCCCATACTTTTGGCCCCTAAGATCATTCCTCTACGACACTTTCTCAATTCTTTATTCGACCAGATGACATCCGCTGTTGCTATTCCACAGTGGCCCGGCAAGACTGTACTCAGATGCCCAAAGCATTACCATCAACGGAAGTATGCTAGAAGGGCTTAAAGATTTATTCTACTCTCTCATGGCTGGTCAGTTAGATCCTGACCGGCTTTTTTTATATGATCTCACTCAAGGACAATCGACGGAATTGAATCCCACAACTGATCTCGTTGCTCCTTTGCACGTCGAATTGCGGCCTTCCCCGCTTGAGTTAATTCAAAGAATCGCTTTCTTCGACCACCTCTCACCTTCGTGGCCTCCCCAAGAGATGATTTTACCAACCCCTTCTTTTCTAACCTGTTTAAAACAGCGTGGACGACTCCGAGCTTCACCTTTCTTTTTGTCACCGTTTCTATCTCCTCTTTTATCGAGACGGAGTAGGCGTCTGGAAATAATGAAGCAGACGTTAATAAAACTATTTCCTCAAATTCACCAATATTCGTACCCTTCATTTTTCTTACTCACTCTTTAATGTTACTGCCGGATTTATTTGCGATGCTTTATATGATTGTAAGCCCAGGATTAAAGAACTAACTACCAACACAATACCAACACTCAATAATATTTCTACCAAACCCATTGGAGCATAATCCGGTAAATCTGTCAGCACCACATTATTGATGATAAAATAAGTTATTAAAGTACTTACAATAATAGCTGACAATACAATAATCATATACGATCCTGTTAATTTCCTGACTATCTGAAAAGGTGTAGCACCTAAAACCTTTCGAACGCCAATCTCCTTTATTCTTGTCTGCACGTTGTAAACTGACATACCTAATAATCCTAAACCTGCTACGACGATGGTGAGAAAGGCTACAAATCCAATGCATTTTATCAAAATGGTTAGCATTTCATAGTTCTGACTTATCTGCTCATCGTAAAAAGTAGCTTGCAGCGGGTAATTGGGATCCAGTTTTTCCCATACTCTTTCGATACCTGCCATAGTTTCTACCATATCATCTGATGATACCTTAAGATTTAGTGATCCAAATAAGGCAGGATCATATGAAAAGACATAGGGCTCAATGGGTTCACCCAGATTGCTATGGTGAAAATCCTGCACTACCCCCACAATTTTTCGATCTTCTCCATCCACGGTCAACAAGCTGCCAAGAGATTCATCAGGTGTACCTAGCTGAAAATGTTTTAACAATGTTTCGTTAACAATTACATCCTCGGATCTTTCACTATGATTCAAGAAATTCCGTCCCGCTATGAATGTATGTTCGTGAAGTGGAAGGTAATTCTCATCCACAGAATTTATATGAACACGAGAGGAATCCGTCGTACTATTAAACCGGGCATAGGTAATATGTATCCTGCCAGTATTGGGTTGATATTGTGCCTTAGAAATTTGGGTAATTTCAGGCAGGTATGATAACTCCTGAGCAAGAATATCAGCCTCCTGCCGCTGTAAATCAACATTTACGATTTGTTCAGTACTAAATCCCAGATCAAAATTCAAGAGATGTCGATATTGCTTCCAAGCAAATATTGTAATAAGAATAAAAATCAGGGAGAAGGAAAACTGTATGAACACAAATACCTTCCTAAGAGATAAGGCTGTCCATACTTTAGGAGCCTGATTAAACTTTAATATGCGTGTGATATTTAACCTCGATAATGCAGCAGAAGGCAAGAGTCCGGCAACAAATCCAATGGTTACACTAAAGAGAAGGAAGTATATAATAACAGGAATTGTAAGATTGAGTTCCACAATAGGATCACCTTGCTGTACCTCCAACATCTGTTTTCGCACGACATAATAAAACGGAAGAGCTACTACCAGGGCGATTAATGCAATAAGAATCGATTCTACTGAAAATTGAAAAAACAGATTTGTGCGAGAAGCACCCGTCACCTTTCTGACCCCAATTTCTTTCGTCCTTCTCAGTGACCTGGCCAGAGAAAGATTGGTGTAATTAAAACAGGCGACCAAAATCACAAGGAGTGCGAGACCGGCGAGGATGAATAAAATATAGCCTGGCATGTGATTACCAATTTGATTCGAAAGTTCTTCACCGGTAAAAATATCCCTCAAGGGCTGAAGCTCTGACTTAATTGATCTATCTTCTAAGATTTCGTCACCGACTTTGTTTATGCTACTTATGGCATCCTCGACCCTATCTAAATTTGCCGGGTCATCAATTTGTAGATAAATATAGTTGCGAAAAACATTGGATGGTGCTGTAAACTGCTCAGCATCTTGCTGCTCTAATTCATAAGTAGCAAAAGAAATCAGACTATTAAATTGAATATGTGAATTATACGGAGGATTTTCAACTACCCCTTTTACCGTATACGTTTTATCATCTATATCTATGGATTCTCCCAGGGGATCCTCTCCATTAAAGAGACGTTGACTCATTTCCTCTGTAAGGATAATCGAGTAGGGTTCATCAAGCACCGAAATATCATTTCCACCCAGCAATGGAAAGGAAAACATATTTAAAAACTGAGAAGAGGCGTATAATCCATCAATGGGCAGCTGTTTCTCCCCCGTATTTGCCAATCCACTAAATCGATCGTTAAGAAGTGCTTTGTGTTTAAATAAATCCTGATATTCATCCAGGGCTTTAGCCATGTAGGGTGAGCTGGTACCCAAATCGAATGTCCGACCGTCACCATAATCATATCTGGAAATCACCCGATATATCTCTGATCCATTTTGATGGAAATTATCATACGATCGAATTTCTGAAATCAAATTAATAACAAACAGTCCCACTGACATGCTGATAGCCAAGCCAAATACATTAATACCTGAGAACAGACGATCCTTACGTATATATCGGTAGGAGGTTTTTAGATTATTTCCTAACAAGTTTAAGATTTGCATTCCGGGTAGCTTTATGGGTTTAATTGTATAGGCTCGGACAAACTTTAATACATCAATCGAGTAAATCAGACCGGGCCATTTGTGTCCATTCTTACGTCTATTGTGAAATGACTCATATAAATCGCCCTGGAGATCTTCTAATAATTCCTCCCTGCA
>JAUILM010000269.1 GCA_030432855.1 Bacteroidia bacterium | reverse complement strand
TTTTTTATAACTTAATTTTTACGTAAGTGTTCGGTTCAACATCCTAAAATCGATTTTGTAAGTTTGGTTGATCCCTCTTGCAGTTCCCCGTAAGAGGGATTTTCTTTTGCCCATAATTTCAAAAAAACTTATATAAGTATTTTTTATAATAAGAGGATAGGGGTGTATCTTTAGTGGCAGTTATCTCCGAAAAATCCGATGGGCGAACACCTATATTTTCTGGCCGTAGTACCGCCGGAGCCGCAAAAAACTGAAATTCAGTTTCTCAGGGAAGAATTCAGTAAGCGCTATAAGTGCAAACATGCACTGAAGTCTCCTCCTCATATTACTCTCATTCCGCCTTTTTGGATGGATTCATCCAGGATCACGGAGATCAACTATGCACTCACCAAGTTTGTAAGTGGTTACCCTTGGTTACAAATACATCTTGAGGGTTATGATGCTTTTAAACCCAGGGTGATTTATTTACATGTGGAAGCGGATAAAGCTCTGACTGAATTCAGATCAGCTCTTAGTGACTTCATGTTTCAGGAATTTGAAGTGAAGCCGGATACTCGCAAGCCCTATACTCCTCATCTTACCATTGCCTTTAAGGATCTTTCTCGTACCATGTTTTACAAAGCCTGGGACTTGTACCGGGATATGGAGTATAATAACGCCTTCACAGTCAAAGGACTCACACTCTTGCAATACAAAGAGCGTAGATGGCATGAAGAAGTATTCTATGCCTTCCAGGATTAGATAGCGGAGATTTTTAGTTGTTGCCCTTAAAGAACTTAAGATTCTGCTGTGTATTATCATTCCACTGCACAGACAGGTGGTAAAGCCCCTCCGGAAGAAGACTGATGGCCAATTCACCTGATCTTATTTCTTCTCTGGAGACAAGCCTTATTTGCTTACCAGTTGTATCAAGGATCTGCATCTCCATTATCTCTGTTGCATTGTCTGCAGTAAATTGAATAGTGTCATTGGCAGGGTTCGGTCGCAAAGATATTGCGTACTTCAAGCCGCTAAATTCTTTGACAGGGACTATTTGATCCTGACTCAGTACCTGGAAATCATCAAAATACCAGGTGTGGGATGAAAAACTGTTAGGTGCGAACAAGATCACCAGCTGATCCACTGTCAAGGGAGATTGGTTTTGATCTGGTTTATCCAGAAATGGAATTCGGAGTGTGTGCCAGCCATTTTGATGCTCAGTGACTACCTGGTAGCGACTGTGGCGACCTGTCGGGTATTCGGCGGTGGCACGACCCTTTGACTCCAGTTGTACTAGTATGGGCGTGCCGGCGGGCGCATCAGTGTAGATATTAATGCTAAATATTTTCTCACCCTCCGAAAAATTTGAAGCATCATCAATGGCATCCGTGTCAAAAAATAATACATCGTATTGCTCCGCATTATTTCGTGTGTAGCTTCCTACCAGGTCCGAACTATTCACAGAATCCAAAGAAGGATTCATGACTTCTTCCAGAAAAGTACCGGTAGAAAATGAATATTCAATCAGTGCGGCCTGATCAAAGTTTTCAAGCACAAACTCCGTATTGAAGGGTGGTTGAATGACTACGTCCAGACTAATTGTATCAAGACCACAAGTGCTTAAGACTATGGCCTGGATCTGTGCGAGTGCATCCTCTGTAAAGTCAACATAGATCCGATTGTTTTCAGAGTCTTCCTGGAAGGTGCCACCCTCTATGAGCCACTCAGTTATCGAATCACTTTCCTGAAGATTTTGTAGTTCATAGACTACATTTTCTTCCCCTGCTTCCACAATGGATTTACCTTTCAAGTAGGGTAGGAATCCATCATAGACCCGCACATAGTCGATGATGTATTCTTGAGGAAAGACCGTGGATCCGCTGGGTTGTCCCGGCCAGTTGCCACCCACCGCCAGATTTAATAGTAAATGCATGTTCTGGTCAAATGGCCAGGGTTTCCCCTGAAGATCTGCTCTGGTCTTGCGCGAATACATCTGTCCGTCAATAAACCATCGGATTTCTGCTTCCTCCCATTCAACGGCAAATACATGAAAATCATCGCTAAAATCTCCAGTGGGGAGCGTATAGGATGCAGTAGTCATTCCATTATTGGGCCAGGGGTCTCCATAGTGCAGGGTCCCATGCACGACATTGGGCTCGTGACCCACCAGTTCCATTATGTCGATTTCCCCACTCCGGGGCCATCCCCCATAGGGTTCGTTAGTCGATAGCATCCAGAAGGCAGGCCAAATGCCCTGTCCTTTAGGTAGTTGCAAACGTGCCTCAAATCGCCCGTAGGTCCAATCACCTTTGTACCGTGTATTGATCCGTGCCGAAGAGTATGAAATTCCATCATCAATCGACTTCTCAGCGGTTATGGTCAGGAACCCATCGCTCACTGAAATGGCTTCAGCACTATAGAGCTGCAGCTCATTATTCCCCCACCCGCAGTTACCTATATCACATCCATCTCCTAGCTGAATATTCCATTTCGAGTTGTCCAGCGCGTTGCCGTTAAATTCATCGGACCAAATAAGATTTGGACATTGACTCATGGCTACGTCAATTGTCAGGACCAGGGCAATGCATATGGTGTAAAGTCGCATGTTGCAATGTGTCTTTACAATATAGCATATACTTTCCTATTGCTTTATAAAAGGATAGGATTCGCTTTCCAGGATGATATAATAGTAACCTGGCGCTAAAGTTGACATGTTAAGTACCTCGCGACTTGAGACCCTGGATTCGTGATAGGTTTGTCCGTCATAACCGATTATTCGAATAGGAACATTGTCACGAGATGATTGAATGAAAAGGTAGTGGTCCACTAAAGTTGGAAAAACTCTTAATTGGGTTTTTAATTCAACCGAAATCGGAATGATTCTAAAACTGTTTTCAGAACCATCAAAGTCTACCTGGCGAAGTCGGTAATAGTTCAATCCCTGCCGGGGAGCAGGGTCAACGTATGAGTACTTTGTGGAGTTGTTAGGACTTCCTTGTCCTGCTATTCTGATTAACTCAGTGAAATTGACACCATCAACAGATCGATCGATTGCAAAGTAATCATTGTCAATTTCAGTGTGCGTCTCCCACTCTAAAGTAACTTCATGTTCCTCATTGACCGAACCATCAAAATGAGATAGTGTGACTGGCAGTAAAGAAGCCGTGAGTTCGATGGTATTAGCGCCAAAATTTTCGAGGTCAAAAGTGCCAGCGGATTGTGTCGCACCAAATGCATACAATCTAAAAGTGAGTGTCATTCCAGGGGTTACGCTGCCCAGACTTCCCAACGGGATACCTAATGCATTTTCACCACTAGTACTTACAGTTGGGTCGGTGTATAATACGGTCCCTGCCGAGGCAAACCCATCTGTACTGGCATGAATCTCCATGGATTGTGGGCCTGTGGGACTTCTGTCATACTTTATCGAAAGGTTGTTTACGTCCACTCCACTAATTGCGGTCACGGACCATTCAAAGTATTCACCCAGACTGCGTGCTTCAGTGACTGAAGTGGCATTCCAGGATCGCCAGTTGTAGGATCCTCCGGTGTTTGCTGTCACACCCATTCCAACCGAAAGATCACTGGCACTGAGATGCGCAGACTGACCATCATCATTGGCCGGTATCGTAGGATTTGAGGTAGAGGATACGGAGGTCCATGATGCCATAATAACCTGAGCATCAATGCGTAGCCCCTGCGCCAACAAGGCACAGAGTAGGATTATGTGTTTTGTGTTCATGTCTAGTACCGTAGACGGTTACCAGGTCACAATATCACAATAGGCGTACCGAAATAACTTAACTTTATACTTACTTTGTTGAATTTTTGACCACGTATCTTCCTGCGCCATCTTTTGCTATACCCGTTATCTCAGTGAATGGATCATGCTCATAGAAAATCCGCCAGTTTCCATCAATGCATTCCTCAAGCAGGCGCTCTTTTTCTTCAAGAGTGACCATGGGTTGCATGTCGTATGCCATAATGTATGGCAGACGTATGTGCCATATGGAAGGAAATAGGTCAGCTGCATACACCACGCGTCCGTCATCGGTATCGATCAGTAGAATCATCTGGGCATGTGTATGTCCATGGACAAAGCGGACATGAATGCCAGGCATCCATTCTACATCTTCGCGTTGCATATCGATAAATGACAGGACGCCCTGCTCCTTTAAGGGAACGAAGTTTTCATCTAAAAAAGATGCTGCCTCCCTTGGATTGCCTTCGAGCGCATAATCATAATGAGCCTGATTGGACCAATACGTGGCATTTGGATAGGTAGGTTTTATGTTACCTTTTTCGTCTTTATAGAGCGCACCTCCTACGTGATCAAAATGGAAATGTGTAATGAATACATCCGTGATTTCCTCCGGTTTGACATTCTCTGCCGCAAGGGCATCCAGGATTTCAATACCATGGGGATAAAAATGTGATCTGAATTTAGCTCCTTGCTTAAAACCAATGCCGGTATCTACTAAAATCTTCCGGTCACCAGTCTCGATGAGGAGACTGCGCATGACCCAGGTGCAAAGGTTATCATCATCAGAGGGATTCAGTCTGTTCCAGATGCGCTTAGGCACTACTCCGAACATAGCACCCCCATCCAGTTTAAATCTTCCTGCTTCAATTGATCGTAATATCATGAGAAACCAATGGTTTTTGAAGTTGACTTTAATGTTTTCTTGAGTCGAGCCATTCTGATAGCCGTTACAGCAGCTTCCACACCTTTATTGCCGTGTTTACCACCTGCCCGATCCTTTGCCTGCTCCATGTTGTTGGGCGTAAGCACTCCAAATATGAAGGGTTTTCCCCGCATGACACTGATTTGTGTAAGTGCTGTGGCGACTGCATGATTGATATATTCATTGTGACTGGTTTCACCCTTGATCACACATCCAATGCAAATGACGGCATCCAGCTGATGTTTATCGTCCAGCATCCTGGCACCCAGGGGCAGCTCAAAAGATCCGGGAACACTCGTCTCATAGTAGTTCTCTACCTTGAGTCCATGCTTCATTAAGGTTTCTTTACTACCCTCTGCAAGGGCCTGGGTGATTTCTGTATTCCACTCCGAGATGACTACTCCAATCTTCAGGTCCTCACAGTCCAGGGAAGTATTATCATCATATGAAGAGAGGTTTTTGTCTGCACTACTCATAATCAGTGTTGTTGGTTATGTAAAATAAAAAAGCCCGGCGATTTGCCAGGCTTATAACTTATATCGGTACTTGTATGTTCACATCAATTAAGGGCAGCCTCGGCACGTTCAATAAACTTATCAATATTGAAACCATCCTGACTTTTAGAGTAATCCTCTTTGATCTCTCTGAAAACATCGACTGCTGCCTGCGGATTTCCCTGATGTTCATATAAAAGCCCTAGTTTTTTTAGGTAATAGGGGGTAAGGAAATCGTTGTCTTCCGCATTTGCTGCTTTTCGGTATTCTGAAATGGCTTTATCAAAATTTCCCAACTCCGAATGAGCATCGCCCAGTGCACCATGTTTCATGATCGGTGTAACGTCTCCATCAGGACTAAAATCTTCCAGGTAGCTGATAGCTGCATCAAATTTTCCCAGGTGGAGGTAGCAAATACCTGCATAGTAACTAGCAATGTTTGCCACGTCAGTACCAGAGTATTCATCGATAATGTCAAGGAATCCAGAGTAACCACCCCCTGGATTTAGAAGGGCTAATTCAAAGGAATCCCGTTCAAACTGGAGTTCAGCCTGAAACATTTGTTCTGCAGCTTCCCGTTCTTTAGGGAGCTTAAAGAAAGTCTTGTAGGCAAACAAGCCTCCGATCACTAATGCGATAGCTCCCAGTATACCCAGAATAAGACTTTGATTGCGTTCAAAAAAATCGGATGCCTGATCGGAAACTTCAACTATATCAATCAGCGTTTCATCTTCCGCTCTACGCGTTTTCTTTCTTCGTGCCATACGATTCTCAAAAATTTGTGCAAAGATAGTTTTTACGGGCAAAGTTGTACCCGTTTTACTCTTTTGTTTTCAAGAGAATAACTGGAAGACCACTAATTACATAACTGAATCGCCTAATATGTAGCAGACAGGTTCACAGTGATCCAGCAAATGCCGTGATTAGTCCCGGATGAATGGATAATCTTCCTGGACGTAATTATCGGTGTACAATTCAGATGGATCCGGATAATCTGATGCTTCTGCAAACTCCACAGATTCTTTCACGATTTCCTTCACTTTGTCCTTAATGGCCTTGATTTCATGCTCTTCAGCAATCCCTTCTTCAAGAATTTTTCGCTCGATCTGCTTGACGGGATCTCGTTCCTGATAGGACTTGAGCTCTTCTTTTGTACGATATTTCGCCGGGTCTGAAACGGAGTGCCCTTTATATCGATAGGTTTTCAACTCCAGGAAGTAAGGACCATTTCCTGCTCGAATATGCTCAGCAGCTTTGGTCAATGCATCATGCACTTTTTCGGGATCCATAGCATCGACAGGCTCACTTGGCATGTCGAATGCGGAACCGATCTTGTAGATATCCGTCACGTTGCTGGTTCGCTTGACGGAAGTCCCCATGGCATAATGATTATTTTCACATATATACAATACTGGAAGCTTCCACGTCGCTGCCATATTGAAAGACTCGAACACGGCTCCCTGGCGAGCAGCGCCATCACCAAACATGGTGACACAAAGATTATCGGTGCCTTTGTATTTTTCTGCAAATCCAATACCAGTACCAATGGGTACCTGTGCGCCTACGATCCCATTACCACCAAAATATCGGTGAGCCTTGCTGAAGAAGTGCATCGAACCTCCCTTTCCTTTCACAACGCCTGTTTCCTTACCAAAAAGCTCTGCCATACATGCTTTTGGATCCAAACCTCTTGCCAGGGCAATACCATGCTGACGGTAGGCCGTTACGATGGCATCCTCAGGTCGGATAGCAGAAACAAGGCCTGCGGCAATCGCCTCCTGACCTATATATACATGGCAAAATCCACGTACTTTATTTTGACCATAGGCCATAAGTGTTCGTTCCTCAAATCGCCTGATCAAAAGCATGATATCATACCACTTAAGGTAGGTCTCCTTACTAAATTTCGTCTTCGGTTTTTCTGCTACTTTTCCCATATGTTATTTGAAACGATTTGCAATGGATTGTCATCGGACCTTGTAAAGGTACGAAATATCTCTTTTTGAGATTCCGTCAAAAGCAAAATGCACATAGAAATCTCTTCCTTTAAGAAGGCAGAATCACATCAGTTTGTTTAACACCCCTCTTATAAAAACAGATAATCTGAGTCGTTTTCTACATTACATAATGATTTATATGAATATGTAGATCATTGCACAATTTTTTTCAAAGAGAGTAGTTACATACATAACTGCCAACAATGTTACCATTCAGCCTCTGAGCGGAGTACCTAACAGTCTTTCGTGATCAGAGTCTCCACTGCAAGTTTTTTTATACCAACATGTACATATGTCACTCTCATTGGAGGAGTGATCGGGAAGCAGACTTCATTTATCAAAGATTTTTCAACCCTTTTTCAAAATTTGATATAATGAATTCTATTTATCCTAAATGGCGTAGCATACTCATGCTATGGTTTCTAATGCTGTTGATGGCACCCACATCCGTTTGGAGTTTTCAGACATTGTGCGATAAGGCCACCAGCCTTGCTGTCACAAATCTTAGTGATCATGGAGC
>JAUILM010000268.1 GCA_030432855.1 Bacteroidia bacterium | reverse complement strand
TGCCTGATGAAGTGAAGAACTTCTTAATCGACATTGATGGTACCATTTGCGATGATATTCCAAATGAAGAACCGGAGCGCATGATCACATGCAAGCCTTATCCTGATGCCTTAGAAATGATCAACAAATGGTTCAATGAAGGACATGTGATCACTTTCTTCACATCCAGAACAGAAGAGCATAGGGAGATTACAGAAAACTGGCTACGTAAGCATGATTTTAAATATCATGGACTACTGATGAACAAACCACGCGGTGGAAATTACCACTGGATCGACAACCATATCGTACGTGCTACCCGATTCAAGGGACAGTTCACTGATTTGGTGATCAAGACAAAAGAAATCGAGGTATTTAAATAGTACGTGACCTCCATGATCTGGAGTTTTCATACTATCTCTTGAAGAAAGATCAAAAGCAAAGAACCCGAACCACTGATCAGTGATTCGGGTTCTTTAATAGACCAATTTTTGAAAATCCTAATCTTGTTTTGGTCTTGCAGAATAATTTAGTTTAAGCTGTCCTGACTTCCGAAGGATTGTTTTCACATCGGTTACAATTCCCATCGTCACGTCTCCATCCACTTTGAGTGAACTGGTGATCCGTGGCCGTTGTGGTTCAGGCACTTTAATTTTATGTTGTTCGAGGAACAACGGAATATCGTTTTCAGTGGCAAATTTGTCTCCCAGCTGAATTCTTGGCTTCGTACCATAGAGGTCCCTGTACTTATCTACAGGTTGTCCAATCCAGATATGATTTACCAGAGACTTTTGCTCAAGTTTTTGCAATTGGGTAGCTTGTGGCACTACTACTTTCACTTTTCGCTCACCATCTCTCAATACGGTAACAACCATAAAGAAGAAAAGGAGCATAAAGATGATATCCGGCAGAGATGCTGTTGAGACCTCTGGTGATGATTTACCACGTTTTTTTACAAAATGTGCCATAATGATTAACTACAGTTTTTATTCTTCTCCAAAATTTGTGGGCTCAGCTTCGGATAATACCATTGGTATTTTTTCCTTGATTGCACGTTTGTAAGCTGTAGGAAGATCATCGCTGTAGGGAATTCCATACAGTCGTTGACATTCCTCATCCCACAATTCATCATAAGCAGCCTTGAGCTCGTTGTATACTGCCACGTATTGCTTGTAGCTGGTACCTCGATCATTCTTGAGTGAGATAATGGCATTTTTGGGATCGGTAGAAAGATCATCTCGTCGTTGCGGATTCGCAATGAACTCCTTAGCTCTTTCTCTCAATTCGTCAATATCAGCCAATTCACCCCTTACCAAAAGTTGATCCTGAGCATTCACCAGTACTGAAAACACGTTTCGAGTCTTTAGTTTTTGAATTTCAGGCGGTTCATCCGACCATGGCGGGAGTTTCACTGTGATACCCTTATCTACATCAATAGTGGTAGTAACAAGGAAGAAGATCAGCAGGAGGAATGCAATGTCGGCCATTGATCCTGCATTAATCTCATTCTTCATTCTTTCACGACTGCTTTTCTTAGCCATAGTGCTTATTTGAAGAAGTTTCTAATTTCAGAAATAACGAAAGATAGTGCTGCGGCTGCTCCTAAAATTAAGGTAGATTTCAGTGCGGCGCTGATAAATTTGCTCTGTCCTTCCGTCACATCAAATTTTTCCAATGCATTCGCTACAATGCCACTTGTCTCAGAAGCAGAAGTCGAATACAATGCGAAAAATAGTATACCCAATACGACCAGGGCGATAATAGCCTTCATGGCTCCCTTGGGATTTGTAACCATGTGGTATAGTCCAAACAACACGGCTGCCACTGCGCATAGTAGGAACAGTACTATTGTCAATTTTAGACCCAGGTCAAAAATCGTGGTAGTACCCTGATCTTCTTTAGAAAGACCGTTGAAACTATCCAGGCCACCTAGCACACTGCCAAAGAAGGCAAGGATGACAAGAAGGCCAATCACAAAGGCAATTAGCTGGCCATGTTTTGTTAATGTTTTATACATAATGATCCAGCTGTTTTATTACTTAAATACGTTATTTCTTGCCAATACATCTACAAGTCCTACAGATGCATCTTCCATCTTATTTACGATACCGTCAATTTTTGAAACGATATAGTTGTAGAAGATCTGCAAGATAATGGCTACAATCAGACCGAATACTGTAGTCAAAAGGGCTACTTTAATACCCCCGGCAACTACTGATGGAGAAAGGTCACCCACCGCTTCGATCCGGTCAAAGGCCTGGATCATCCCGATCACCGTTCCCATAAACCCGAGCATCGGTGCAATAGCGATAAAAAGTGAAATCCAAACAAGACCTTTTTCCAAAAGACCCATTTGTACACTACCATATGAGGTAATTGCCTTCTCAACCGCTTCAGGACCGTTGTGCGCGTTTCGGATACCCTCATAGAGTACACTTGCAGTCGGGCCAGGAGTCGATTTACAAACCTCCATAGCTCCATCCACATCGCCTTCAGCCAATCGCTCATCAATACGGCTCATCAGTTTGTCAGTATTGGTAGTTGCTAAGTTTAGTGTAATAATTCTCTCAATACAGAAGGCCAAACCCAGGATAAGACATACAAGTACAAGACTCATAAATCGCCAGTCACCTTCAATAAATTTTTCTTTTAATACCTGGAATCCACCAGCAGAATCAGCTTGTGCCATGGCATCTACTGCGCCAAACGAAGCAACAAGTCCAAAAACAAGCAGTAATGCAAGTACTTTTCGCATAACAGTTAGGATTTTCGTTTACTAATTTGAATTAAAAAATGGTCAGTTAAATTAAAAAATAATTGATTAGTAGGTCTAAAATGAAACAAATTTTCCTTTGACGTTTCAGGGCAATTCACCAATTCTATTCTAGCAGAACCCCGAAAAAAAGAATATTAAAAAAATCTCTAATGCAAGTGTCAAATTCATCCATTCAACCTCAAAACCAGATTCCATCCCACTAGGACGGGCTTGCAATATACAAGAACTATTGAAAAATTATCGCTGCCTCAACACCTTTCACACATATGTTTTTTTGCCATGTAACATCCCATTTGACGACTCCAACGCAACTATAAATTACTGATTATCATTTCATTACAAACAAATATATCCTAATCCGATATATTGATTGTCCAATATGTACACCTGAAAACCCTTTCAGTAACTGTACATAGTCCTAAATAAATGATCAAAACATGTAATAAAACAGGGAAAGCGGAGAGAGAGGGATTCGAACCCTCGATACCCTTTAGGGGTATACACGCTTTCCAGGCGTGCCTCTTCAGCCACTCGAGCACCTCTCCTAACTAAAATGAAGCCTGCATTTCAGGCCCTAATGATAAGGTGCACAAATATCTAAAATAATTGAGACAACATCTTCATCCTGCTTTTAAAATCTAGATGCCAGATTTTGCTCTTTGGTTGTTTCACAACCGAAATAGTTTTTTAGCATTCTCAGAGGTGACTTTCTCTATGTCCTGTACAGCCACACCCAGAGTATCAGCCAGCTTCTCTGCCACTAAACGCACGTAGCTACTTTCATTACGCTTGCCACGGTATGGATGCGGAGTGAGATAGGGTGCATCCGTTTCTAAAACAAAATACTCGATCGGCAGTTGGGCTACTATTTTGTCCAGGCCACTGTTCTTAAAGGTAAGTACACCTCCCAATCCCATATAAAACGACAAATCCATTATTCTTTGGGCCTGCTCTACCGTACCCGTGAAGCAGTGAAAGACACCCCGTAATCCTTCAATCCTCAGCTCTTCCAAAATATCAAGGATGTCATCAATCGAATCTCTCGAGTGTATGACTATAGGTAACTCATGTTTTCGTGCCCAATCCACTTGTGTCCTGAAGGCATCTTTCTGCTCCTCAATGAAAGTCTTATCCCAATAATAATCCAGACCAATTTCACCAATTGCAATATGACGCTCCAAATCAATATTCTTATACAGTGCTTCAAGCTGTGACTGATAGTCAGCCTGGACACTACATGGATGCAGACCCAACATGGGTTTAAAGTAGGCCGGATCACGAGCGGTCAATTGATGCAATGCCTCCAGAGAGCCTATATCAATATTAGGTAAGAGCACTTGCTCTACGCCCTGATCCCGGGCTCGTTGAATCACCGCATCAATATCATCATCAAAAACGTCCAAATATAAATGGGCATGCGTATCAATCAACATCGAGTACTATTTGAATGGGCCGCAAGCTACATTAAATCCTGTTTTTTCAAGAATAACGTACCTTGCAACAGTATGATGAACAACACCTTTCGAGTCATCGGCATCGGACTTATCCTAATGATCTCTTTGCAGGCTTCTGCGCAATGGAATGCTGTAGCCGGCTACAAGATTCGAAGTGTTAGAGAAACCAACATCAATCAACTGATACAGGCTTTCAATACTCAGCAGCCTGATAACTCGCTTGCATTAAAAGATGTCAATATCCTGCATGGGTTTGCAGTAGGTTTACGATATGGTTATGAATACGGTGCCTTCGAACTACTGTTCAATAAAAGTTTTACCCGGAGGATAGGGGACTTTTACTCGTTCTCCGATCCGGATGGATCAGGCAGACTCAGATCTAACGTAGATTTCTACTATGATATCAAGCAGATTTCTTTAGGAACCGAAATCGGGAGTGGTTTTGTGCTAGGTGGAAGTCTCGACTACGATGTAGTAAAGTATGAACTAGACCTTGATAATGCCTCCCTTCGAGATCTCAAATCCTCACAAAACACCTGGGGTAGTACCTTATATGCCGGGCTACACCTGGCCAATACCAATCGTATCTCGTTTTCGATACGAGCGTTTTATCAATGGTACTGGGATACTCTGGAGCTAGGTAGTGTCGCCGAGTTCTTCAGCTTACCAGATGCCTGCGACGGATGTGTAGACCGACCGCATATGATCGGACTATCTGTCCTCATTAACAACGGCCTGCAATAAGCTCTTGGTCTAACTAGCCAAAAGCACGATTGACCAAATCTTCCTGCTGCTCGGCATGTACTTTCTTGTATCCGGTGGCCGGCGATGCACTTGACTTACGGGAAATCAACTCAATGTTCAGATTTCGGTAGAATGCCCATATATATTGCCAAGCTCCCATGTTAGAAGGTTCTTCCTGAACCCAGAAAGTTTCAGCATTCTTGTACTTCTTCATGAGGGTATCCATCTGCTCCAGAGGGAACGGATATAGTTGCTCCAATCGCACGATGGCCACATCGTCCCTATTATTTTCCACCTTGTACTGTAGCAAATCATAATAGATCTTACCTGAACAGTACAATACGCGCTTCACTTTCTTTGCATCTACCTCTGTATCATCCAACACTTCCTGAAACGTAGTACCTGTCTTAAACTCATCAATGGTTGATATACAAAGTGGATGTCGCAACAGAGACTTGGGCGACATGATCACCAATGGCTTTCTAAAAGGCCGGGCTAGTTGACGACGCATTACGTGGAATAAATTAGCCGGGGTAGTGATATTGGCTACCGTAATGTTGAACTCCGCACATGCCTGTAGAAACCGTTCCATTCTTGCGCTTGAGTGTTCCGGTCCCTGTCCTTCATAGCCATGTGGTAGTAGCATGACGAGGCCACTCATACGTTGCCACTTACTTTCTGCAGCGGTGATATATTGATCCACGATCACCTGGGCTCCATTGTAGAAATCTCCAAACTGAGCCTCCCAGACCACAAGCACATCTGGAGTAGCCATCGAATATCCATACTCAAAACCCAGTACTCCAAACTCACTCAATAATGAATTATAAATCATGAACTCACCCTGATCTTTGTCAAGGTAATTCAGACGGTTATATTCTTCGTAGGTCTTGGCATCATAAAAAGTAGCGTGTCGGTGCGAGAAGGTACCTCGCTTTACATCCTGACCACTCATTCGCACATTGGATCCGTCCAACAAGATGGAACCATAGGCCATGAGTTCACCCATCGCCCAATCAATCTTACCTTCTGCCCAGAGTTTTTGCTTTCCATCCTGGAGGCGCTTTACTCCCCGCAATGGAGTCAATCCCTTGGGAATGGATATAATGTGTTCAATAAGCATCCGGGCTCTGGTAAGTGTCACTCCTGTCTTAGGTGACTTCAGAAATTCCTTGATGGGGAGCTTTCGTTTCAATTTTCGCCATGCTTGCTCGGGTTCCTGGTACGTATAGGGCAGAGGTTTTTCTTTTACCATGTCCAGGCGTCGTTGCAGGTCGGCCCAGAATGCCTTTTCAAGTGATTCGCCCAGCTCCTGGTCTACATGTCCGCGGCTTATCAGTTTTTGAGCATAAATCTCACGGGGATTAGGATGCTTATCGATGATCTCATACATGCGAGGCTGCGTAAATTTGGGATTGTCACCCTCATTGTGACCATGCCTTCGATAGCAAACCATGTCGATAAAGACATCTGTATTAAATTTCTGTCGATATGCTATTGCGAGCTCTGAAGCGAAAACCACCGCTTCGGGATCATCACCATTGACATGAAAGACGGGTGCCTGAATCATGTTAGCCACTCCAGTACAGTACGTTGAAGACCTGGCATCATCAAAATCTGTAGTAAATCCAATCTGATTGTTAATGACAAAATGCAAAGTCCCGCCGGTATGATAACCTTTTAGATTACTCATTTGGGCTGTCTCAAATACGATACCCTGGCCGGCAATTGCTGCATCACCATGAATGAGAATCGGTAGAATATGATCGTACTCATGACCGTACAGGATATCTGCCTTGGCTCTGGCAAATCCCTGAACCACTGGATTGACTGATTCGAGATGTGAAGGATTAGGTACCAGTTTCAAATGCACATTCTTACCTCCGATCGTTTCCACCTGACTGGAGAAACCCAGGTGATATTTCACATCACCATCACCGAAGGTAAGGTTGGGGATCGCAGTGCCTTCAAATTCATTGAATATCTGTTCGTATGTCTTACCCAATATATTGGCAAGGACATTTAGTCGACCCCGGTGTGCCATACCTATTACCACCTCTTCGACTTTATCATCCGCCGCTTTGTTTATGATAGCGTCCAGAGCGGCGATAGTAGTTTCTCCCCCTTCCAGAGAAAAACGCTTCTGCGCCAAATATTTGGTGTTGAGAAAATTTTCAAAAACAACAGCACCATTTAATTTTTCAAGTATTCGTCGCTTCTTCTCCTGTGGTATCCCAAAATCATCCGAAAGATTCCTTCCCTCAATCTGATCGCGTAGCCACATCCGCTTCTCCTTATCCTCTATGTGGGCTATCTCATACCCAATGTTGCCATTATAAATGGTTTGCATTTTGGTCAGGATGTCCCTGAGGGTTCCTCCCTGTATCCCGATTTCCTCCGATGCAGCAAAAGTCTTGTCAAGATCACTATCGCTAAGACTATAATCTGATAGCTCTAAATGCGGCTTTCGATCCTTTCGCTGCCGAATAGGATTGGTCGTGCTGAGCAGATGCCCGCGAGTTCGAAATCCATGAATTATTGAAAGAACGCTAAATTCCTTGTGAACGTCCGTATCAATAGAAGTAGAAGAACTACTACCATTAGAAGCATAGTCAAAGCCCTGAAAAAAAGTCCGCCAACCGGCTTCTACACTTTCAGGATCCTGACGAAACTTCTTGTACAGGTCATCAATGAAGGTGGAATGAGCATTTGACACGAAAGAAAAATCCTTCATC
>JAUILM010000267.1 GCA_030432855.1 Bacteroidia bacterium | reverse complement strand
AAAAACTTCTAATGGGTCAGATTCAGTCGAATCAACTCCAGCTCGCTCCCATTCCCAGTATCCGCGATATACTTCTTTAGGATCGGGAGTCTCCTTACCTGACCAATACCTTGCATCGTGTTCCTTAATATTATTCCAGGATATATTCCAATCCTTCATTACACTTGTAAACCAGTTGTCGTATTGAGATACCATCGCCCGCACCTGTTCAGGTTCTTGTGCTGAGATATCGTATCGTTCCGACGGATCATTTATTAAATTATAGAGTCTCGGAGAGTAAGCTTCTGCCTGGCTATGATCGGGAATGTTATGATCGATGGGCATTTCCCAATGTGGATCTGTAATGCCTTTTCGATACGATGGATTGTCGCGTAGCTGCCTCACTATGCATTACAGGCGTATACCGATTCTTTTGGAAGAACAGCGTCCTGTTTTTCATACTACTATCATCACCACCTAGGAGAAAATTTGCCAAACTCAATCCATCAAAACCCGGGTCTTCCATTCTCTCAGAAGAACTGGCAAAATCCAGAAAGGTGGGTATCCAATCACACCCATGCACAGGTATATCACTGACTTTTCCCTCTGGTATCATTCCCGTCCAGGAAATAATAGCAGGTACTCTGATACCTTGCTCCAGTACTTTGCCTTTGACCCCGGCATAGGGACCCTGGTATCGTGGATTTCTACTGTCAATGTAGGCGGCACCATTGTCACTGGTAAATACGATAATGGTGTTAGATCGCAATTGTAAAGAGTCCAATACATCCAGGATATTACCTATTCCCTGGTCCATGGCTTCGATCATTGCGTAAATGATGGCTACCTCTTCGGGATATTTCCCTCCGATTCTCCCGCTGTATTTTTGTACAAGATCATCTGGCGCCTGAAATGGTGAGTGGGGAGCATGATGAGATAAAAAGAGAAGGAAGGGAACAGAATTGCATTCTCTAATAAAATTAACGGCCTCGTCCGACAGTGCATGTGTCGAATACCTACCATCACGTTGTTCGTACACGCCGTTTCTCATCATGTTCCACTCATAATAGTCTTGCCCGCCATTAGGGAAACCGTAGAAAAGATCAAAGCCTCTCTTGTGAGGCAAATAGGGCAAGCTATATAATCCATTATGCCATTTACCGATTAAACCGGTTTTGTATCCTATGTCCTGGAAATAATTTCCAATTGTTTTTTCTGAAAGAGAAATACGATCTATACCTCGATTGGACGAAACATCCACCGCTCCTGTACGATGATTATATTTTCCCGTTAATAATGCTGCTCTGGCCGGAGCGCACAACGGAGAAGGTGAATAATAATCCGTAAATCGAATACCTTCCGCGGCAAGACGATTTATATTAGGCGTTTCCAGATAAGGGTTACCATAACACTGGAGATCACCATATCCAAGATCGTCCGCAAGAATAAAAATAATGTTGGGAGGACGCAGGCGATCTATCCCTGATTTCGCAAAAAGCGAAGAAGTTGCACTCAATAAAATGACAAGTACAATTGGTACAACCACGTTTATTTTTCTCGCGTCGATCATTAATGGAGTACTTTTTCTACCATGCTCACAATACCACTAGTCCATTAACTCTAACCAGACCCGATTCAGCTTAACTACTTCTCCTCCACTCGGTTTTTCTACTTCTGCGCGTAGGACTTTTCCTCCCTTTTCTATATCTATTTCACCCAGCATTACATCTGTAAATACATCCCCGGAAGGCGTTGCCGGGACCTTAAAATCCAGAAATTCGTCATTCACTGAGATTCGAATCGTGCCACCCGCATTCTTAATTGAGCAGCCATAGCTGATGGAAACCTGATATTTACCGGATTGAATTACATTTAAATTCCAGTCAATATGCTCACCCTTCTTTTGCCAGGAGTCCACTGAGTCCCAATCGTACCCCAGGAAGGTATACTGAATTGAATCTCCCGATATTTTCCCCCAGCTAGGTTGAATTTCTACTGGGTTTTCCCTTGGATTACCTATGGGGATGGGAGCAGGTTGATATTCCCGACCTGCAGTGACATCATCGTAATAATCGACAAAGGCCTTTCTAAGCCGCTTGACAATTTCAGGATGGGCTCTGGCAATATTATTTTGCTCACCAGGATCTGCTTTTAAATCGTACAGTTCTCCAAATGGTTCATCTTGTTCAACCGGATTTTTGGGCCAGGGTGTTGGATTATTAAGTAATTTATATCTACCATCAAATACGGCCCAGGTGTTATAAGGATTTGGAAAATATCGATCCCAATGGTGGTAGACATATTCGTGCGCACTTTCGCCCTGCGTATCCTTGAGTAAGTGAAGGAAACTTTTTCCATCAATCTTTCGATCCGTTGGTATAGGGATATCCACGATATCACAAAGGGTAGGAAGTAAATCCACATGTGATACCATAGCATCTACGGTCACATTCTTTTTCTTCAGTTGGGCAGGCCATCGTACCATCAAGGGCGATCGGACACCCCCTTCATAGACATTTCCTTTATTCCCTCTTAACCCTGCTCTAAAATGACTACTCACCCCTCCATTGTCACTGGCAAAAATGACAATCGTATTATCTTCAAGATCTAATGCCTCCAGGTGGTCCAATAATCTTTTCATGTTAAAGTCAATTATTTCCACCATGGCGTAGATCTGGGCGTTTTTCATCGAAAGTCCCTGATCTATGTATTTTTTTACAAGGGCATCACCACGTTTTTGCCGACCATGAGAGGTACCCACAACAAAAGGAGAATGGGGTGCATTGTATGCCAGATAACAGAAAAATGGTTTTTCGCGATTTTCTTCAATAAAATCCATGGCAGCGTCCGTAAACAGATCGGTCACATATTTACGAGCTTCAACCGGCTTACCATTATGTACTAATTGATCGGGATAATCGTATTCTTCAATATGTCCGTGATAATGTCCAAAGAATTCATCGAACCCTTGCTGATTAGGCTGATAGTCATAGTATTTACCCAGGTGCCATTTACCAAAAAGTCCTGTCGTATACGATTTTGTTTTAAGCAATTCAGCAATGGTAATTTCTTCGGGGTCAATCATGTCTCCTCCAAATCGGGTATTATAAAGTCCTGTACGGAGATGGTACCGTCCTGTCATCATACCTGCACGTGTCGGCGAGCAAACCGGTGCTGCATAGTAATGAGAAAAATTGATGCTCTCTCTACTAAGTTCGTCTAATACTGGTGTAGAAATTATATCATTGCCGTGGACCCCCAGGTCCCACCATCCCTGATCATCAGTCATAATCAAGAGAATATTGGGATTTCTTTGACCGTAAACCGGGGAGAAAGTCAGTAGTAGAGCCAGTGGCAGCAATAATATATACACTGCCCACTTGTGGCAAAATTCTTTGATAAGTAGATCAACTGGAGCGTACTTCATAATTTCCTTTTTAAAAAAACTGATTACACGAACTTCTTAAATGCCTTCACCCAGGCGTCTGCCATGAGTTTTGCTCCTGCCATGGAAGGATGGATGCCATCAGGTGCCCAGTAGCTGACAGGAGCACGATTTAGTGCTTTATCAAAAATCTGCTGATAGGGTACAAATACTGCGTCAAATTGTCTTGCTACGGAGGCAGCTATCTCCTGATATTCCTTAAAAATGGGATTCCAATCTGCTGGAAGCACCTTGGTACCTTCGAGTAACACAAAGGGTTCCCCTATGATCAGCTTTACATTGGGATTATGAGCTTTTGTTTTTTCGAGTAGATCCAAATAATCTTTTTGATATATGGATGGATTTCCTTCATATTGATGATCATCCACGGTATGCCAATGGTCATTGACACCTATAAGGATGCTGACTACATCTGGCTTCAGATCAAGACAGTCCTCATCCCAGCGCGCCTGCAATTGATGGACTTTATTTCCACCTATTCCACGGTTAAATATTTGAAGATCCAGTTCAGGATATTTTTCCATAATATCCGCCGATGCCAGGGCTACATAGCCTCTGCCTAATGCCGACGATTCATTGGGTCTGATGATATCTTTATTGCGACCATAAAATGTGATCGAATCTCCCTGAAATACTATGGTACGAATAGCACTGCGAGCCGGGTCGGCATATGTTGGGCTGTAGTAATTAAGTCTGTCGGACATCACACCTGCACCCCCCACAACCACACTCATTTTACTGACAAAAGATCTTCTATCCATTTTTACCTATAATTCCTAAGTCCTTACTTCCTATTTTAAACCTGCCTGATAATTCGATATAGCCTCCGATGTTGTGAGATATCGATCATAAATCCTTAGCTTCTTGATGATCCCTTTTACTTCCTGATAAATATTTAGTTGATGGGCATCATTCAGATCTCCCATAAAGGTGTGGATACGACCCCATCCATAGTCACGCCCATTCATAGATCCATCACTGAGGACTCCATCCACAACCATCGAACTAATTTTTGAGGCGCCATCTAGAGTAAATACAATATGATGCAGTGTATTTTCTGAAATCACAGCCGTGTCAGATCGAAAAATCTGTCCATTGAGATATGGCCCTTCGGCATCACGCATTTCACCATCATGGATTTTTATTTGAATGGATCGTTCTTCCGATAGAGCGATCTCAAATCCCTTCTTTCTTGGCCCAAAAGAACTGAGCAATACCTTTCCATCTTCCAGATTGTCTGGCTGAATCCATAATTCAATAGAAATACCACCACCTGAAAACAATGAAGGGAGTTGTGGAAGTGGGAGTTTATTTAGGTGGAGAGTCTTCTCGTCAACATCCATAACCAAGCCCTCTTTGACGATTTTTCTGGATTGATGTTGATGCCACATGCCCGTCAAAAGATCATTGTCTATTTGATGAACCCGCGCCTGACTTTTCTGTGTTTCAATTACCCATATTTTTCCATCTTGCTCTATGAAATCCGGATAGCTCATTCCAAAGCTTTCGGGATCCATGTCAAACAGTAAAATTTCAGGTTGAGACCATTTAATATCTCCATCTACCTCGATACCTCCTGAGATCCATGCGGGATTACGTCCCTGATAAGTACGACTTCTGAAGTTATTATGATACCAGAACAAGTATTTCCCATTTTTGGTCTTATATATTTTAGGACAGGCTCTGGGGTTCGCCATCACACCTCCCGTTCGATATCGCATGGCAGCGGGTTGGGAGAAGGTCTTTCCATCATCCCTACTGATCGAATAAACCGGGTGCCCTTCTTCAGTACGATAAACCACGTAAAGTGACCCATCGTCCAGCATTTCCATATTGTGCTCAGCCTGTACCTTTTTAAAGTCAGGATGATGAATGCCGCGATCACTTTCCGGTAAGAGAATCCAATCGATTTTTGCCGGGTCTTTTTCTGAATGAATGTTGTCACTTTTAAGAATAAATCCTTCACTCTTCTTGTAAAAACCTTTTCCTTCCGGATTATCAAATAGTAATTTAGAATACGTAATGTAGGCCGCGTTTTCCGTCACTACCGGCTTGTCGATGCACCAGAAATATTGGAAGGCTCCCGAGGAAAAATTTTCCTCATCAATAGCTTTATTTGGAATTTCTATTTTGTATCGCTCTTCGGACCAACTAACCCCATGGTCGTCAGAATATTTAAAGGCAAAGGGTCCACTCATGACTCCGGCCAGTCCCTTGTGCCGGTTTTCGTTATAATTGTAAAAGACATAAATTCTTCCACCCTCCACTTTTAATGGAACTGCCCATGAGCTTTGAGGTATACCGGAAGCCTCTACATCCGTCAACTGAGTCCAGGTTTTACCTTGATCATAGCTTTTAGTGGAGACAATATGATTCATATAAGCATATTCTGTCCCGCTGGAAGTGGTCATAGTACACAACCAGCTACCATCATCACAGACAATCACATAGGGTTGATCCGCATAGTGCTCACTGGGTAAAACATGCCCATTCAAGATGTTTCGGGGATCGGTATTTTCTATTGAAATCGTTTGAGCCGTCAGTGACAATACCCCAATCGTAAAAAGGAAAAGTATCCAAGATGTATGCTGATTACAATTTGCCATATTTAGTGTCTATCCACCATTTTTAACCCAGCCTTAAAATTTGAAATAGCCTCAGAAGTCGTGAGGTAGCGGTTATATACCCGCATTTTTTGAATTTCACCCTGATACTCACTACCTACCTTACCATTATAGGTATCATTTAAATCTGTCATAAAGGTGTAGAGTCTTCCCCAGCCATAGGGTCGTTCATTCAACGTTCCGTCACTCATCACTCCATCAACCAGAATAGTCACTATCTTTGCCGCTCCATCAATGGTAAAAACTACGTGTTGTAGTTCTCCTTTTTTCAGGATTCCTTTGTCAGAAGTAAACGACTGTCCACCTCTTACTTCCCCATCTCTGCGCATACCGTCGTGAATATGAAAGGTCAATGATCCATCTTCATTTGCCTTGACGTCAATACCTTTCCTCTGTAATCCCTTTGTGCTAAAGATGACACCCGGCTCATATGCACTTTCATCGATCCAAAACTCAAGAGAAAATCCTCCGTTATCTCTAAAACTGGGTAGCTCGGGAAAATTAATTTCTCCCAAATCAAGCATAGCTTTTGTGGCATCAAATACCTTTCCTTGCTGAATGACCTTCTTTTGATCAAACTGGGACCATAGACCATCTAAAAGATCTACATCTACACTATGAATTCGGGCAATGCTTTTCTGTGTTTCTGTAATCCAAAACTTTCCATCCTGCTCGATGAAGTCAGGATAACTAATACTGTGGGTGTGAGGATCAACATCATAGATGACAATTTCTGGCTGTGACCAAATAATCTCTCCATCTTGTTCTATACCACCAGAGAGCCATGCTGGATTTCTGCCATCGAATGTGTTACTTGTAAAATTATTATGATACCAGAAAAGATATTTGCCATCCTTAGTCTTATGTATTTTGGGACAGGCTCTGGTATTTCCCATCATATTACCATTAGCATATCGCATGGGTTTTGGTGTCGAAAATGTCTTTCCACCATCTCGACTTATGGCATATGCGGGATGGCCGAGAGTAGTCCGTAGTACCACATACAGATCTCCATTATCTAGTATCGTCATATTATGCTCTGCTTGCACAATACCGAAGTCAGGGTTGTATATTCCCACTTCGCCTTCCGGCAGTAACTCCCATGTAACCTTATTGGGATCCTTTTCTGTAAGTATATTTTTACTCTTAAGAATAAATCCTTCCCCCCGGGTGTAATTATTTGCTCCACCTGGTCTGTCAAATAGAAGTTTAGAGTACGTGATGTACGCAGCCTCATCTGTCACCACCGGTTTATCAATGCTCCAAAAAAACTGAGACTTTCCTTTGGTAAAATTATCCCGGTCTATTTGTGTGACCCGCACTGGAATTTCGAATCGTTCATGAGACCAGGTTTTTCCGTGATCATCTGAATATTTGTAGGCAAAAGGTCCACTCATCACCCCGGTAACTCCCTCGTGACCATGACCATTGTAATTATAGAAAGCATAAATCCTTCCTCCAGGCACTTTGATTGGTACAGCCCAGGATGATTGCGGTACACCTGAAGCTTCGACGTCAGTAAGTCGAGTCCAGGTCTTACCCTGATCATAGCTTTTAGTGCTGACGATGTGATTCATATGAGCACCTTCACCACCACCGGATGTAGTCATCACACATGCCCAGCTACCATCATCACATACGATCAC
>JAUILM010000266.1 GCA_030432855.1 Bacteroidia bacterium | reverse complement strand
CCGTGATTTCGGGATTGACAGGCATGATGGCGTCATTACTCCATTTTCCCGAAGATCCATGAAGCAGGCTAAGACTCAAGTCGGTATCTGTGTCTTTATATTTTGCAGCAATTTCATTGAAAGAAGGTCCGACCAGTTTCTGTCTTACTCTGTGACAGGTGAAGCAGTCGTATTGCTTTACTAGCGTCAATCCCTCTAATTCCTCGCATGAGAGTGTCTGACTTTCAGGGGAGTATGTGACATGGAGAAAAACCTCGTTGAGCGGTATTTCCTCGTAAATGGATTCACCATCCTGAGGATCAGACACGGTTATTTCATAGGGAATCTGTGCTCCCGTCTCCAGGTTGGTGGTAGGTATATCGACCTCTAAAGTCACCGTAGGTGGATCATTGCTGAACAGAATGATGCTTAGAATGAGAAAGACAACCTGCATTTATGCTGCATCAATTTCACGGGCTACCCGGTTAGCGGAACGAGTCGCAGCTTCCATACCCCAATCCAGATTGTCAGCCGAGGCTCCTGCAAAGTGAATACGTCCGGCAGGCTTCATAATTTCTGGCCAGAATTTCTTCAGTGTTCCCATGGGGAACGCTATTCGTTCGCAGGTGGGAGAGAATTTCTGCTTGGGCCAGTCCTGCACGAACCCATGCTCGATGGTAGCTCGCTTACCGGGATAGACCTCCTTCAAGGCTGCCATAGCACGAAGGGGCGAAATACCGCTGGGACCTGTACCCATCAAGGCCACGCGATGGGTATCCACCTCATCAGCGACCTGCCAGAGTGACCAAATATTGGGATGGTCCAGGTCCATATTGATGCTGACTTTATCATCTTCCCAAAACTTTCCACTGGCCTGAAAGACCAGACGGGCATAGGAATTATACTGCACATTATTGATTACATATTGCTTCTCAGCTGACAGCTGGGGAGTGACAGGGATTTTCGCAAAAGCAGGAGGAGGAATGCAGTTAGCCAGAAAGTCTGCGGTGATCATTTTCTCTTCACCATACTCCGTGTATGATATTTCTACCCCACTGTCATCCTGCTTTATGGCAGTGATCGGGCAGTTCAGCATCACTCTTTTGCCCAGGAATTTGGCAAAAGCATTGGGCAGACCCTGATTCCCACCTTTGAGTCGATATACATCGGGGGGACTGATAGGCACTCCCCGAATCTTCAATATTGCATTATGCCAAAGTGAAAAAAGGACACTGGTATTGCCACCTCCCATAAATCGAAGCGCAGTTGCCGAAGCACCGTCCTCTTTATACAGGTCTGCCATGGGTTTATTATCCATATCATCATACCCCGCACCGAAGGGCTGATACTCATCTTCAAAATCATCCAGGTACGGTGCCGTGTACAGTGACTTCAGGTCCCAATATGGATTTTGCTTTAAGTAGTTAATTTCTTTCTGATTAAATCCCATGCCTGCCAATACAGCAGGGTCCGAAAGCATCTCCTCGGTATAAAATTTACCATCGATGCGCCGCATGACATTGCGCCGTCGGGGATAGGGTAAAACCGTCAGGTTCAGTTCATCGATATACTCCCAGTATTTTTCGTATCCCGGTTTTGTGATATGCTCAGCGCCTAAATCAGCATATAGCCCATCAGACAGGCCGTCATGGAGTGTGAAGACATGCCCACCATGGCGACCGGATGCTTCAAGTACGGTCACATCATGTCCTAACTTGGTGAGTTCATATGCACAACAGAGGCCGGCAATACCGGCACCCGCCACGACTATTTTTTTTGGATTTGCATTAGGCTGAATCCTGGGTGATCCTTCCTGTCGGCTATGTAGTTGGGGAAGACTACTTCCCACTCCTGCTATCACTCCGGATTTTATGAATTTTCTTCTTCTGATTTTGCTCATGATCTTGACTTGAAACCTGAACTATTAATTTACCACTTAAATATTAAAATGCATGTTGGTCTGTTAGCGCATCAAATAATACATGGTGAGTCCAACATAAAAAGCACCTAAAACCAGGACGGTCCATCCTATTCGCTTGTTCTTTAAGACCTTTAGCCATAGTATGATGCCCGTCAGTACAAAGAGAATCATGGCAATTGCCGTAAGGTCAATCATTAAGGCATAAAGATGCCAGAGAATGGGGCCTTTGTAAGAGCGTACCCGATGCAGATCATTTATTACTCCATTTAAGTTTTTCACTACACTTTCTATCCGGACCTGAGATTGATCTGGATTGATCGTTAGTTTGAATTCTTCTCCGGGTGTCCAGTACTCTTTAATGATGGTTCCGTCTGACTGGGTTCGATCTGCTGTATTTCTACCCTTGATTCCATTCATTTTTAAGAATCGTGTCCAGGTGTTTTCTTCCAGATCCGTAGTTTTGATGGGAATTACTTTGTCCGTATGCGGTGTCTCTTCAATGTGAAATGTGTCATGATGCATCATCATAAAACCTGAGATTAAATACATCAGAAAAAATACGACCGTGGTGAGACAGGCGTACAAATGGATTTTCCGGATCGTCTGATAGGTTTGCCCACTCATTTTCATATGCCCAACATTATAATTAATGAAACCACTGTTAAGCCACCAAAAAGATAAAGGTGCCACTTATGGATATTGAATCGTGCCCAAAGGATCAGGCCTAGTATCAAAGAAATCACTAGTACGGCCATGGTAAGCCATTGGTAGACAGCCCAGGATCGCAGGAAATTGGAAGCACCGGGAATCTTTCCATTAAAAAAGTGGAGACCATGAAAGGTCGCCAGAACACCTTTGCTAACCCCCTCAACGGTCACTCTACCATTTATCAGATTTGTAGTGATCCGATGATCCTTGCCAAAATGCGTAACTCGAAACTTAAATTGTTCTGCATCCCTTCGAAATTCCCAATAAGGAATCCATCCCATTATCTGTAGGCTGTCCTGAATCAAATGACTTAAAGCATCATTTTCCAGTGAGGTATCCAGCTGCAATGTGGTTTCCCAATAGTCCGTCACTTCCTTATTTTCAAGGTCCCAACCGTGATTGAGCACTAATGAACTGAAGGCAAATGCAAGTATATAGACTGATGTAAATAATCCGGCATAGACATGCCACTTGATGAGTTGTGACTTTTTAATCTTCATTATTTGACTGACTGGACTGATGCAGAATATACGGATATTGGTATGAAGGATAGTGCATCATGGTGCTGGTCTTTCCAGAAAAATCCAACACGCTAGTTTTCCTGAGATAGCTTCAATTCTTGAGTCCGCATTCGATATCCTTTCATCATTTCGTCGCCCACACCTTCTGCAAGTATCGAGTCATATTGCAACCTCGTGACAATGTCTGATTGATGATGCAGTACTAACCAGGGGACCTTATGTAACGCTCTCCCAACTTCATGGAAACTTGGATATCCTTGCGTATTAAGCAGTGTTTCGATCTTGATCAAGTTTAGTGAGTCTGCTGTTTTTATTTCAGTCCAGATAGCATTTGAAGCAGCGTTTTCTTGATTTGATGGGCTGAGCCTGAGTCTAAGATTTTGATCATTCTCATATATTTCCTGCAACATTGATACTAGTTCAGAATTCATTTTGGTTGAGTCCGACAATCGCAAATCATTTTGAGATGCTTGGACTTTCTGTTTTTCTTCTCTTTCAAAGCTTTGATAAGATTCGGATCCCAGGATGTCCCTACAGTACTGGACCGATGCCAGGAATAGAGCCGTATCCGCATTAACCAGGTTATTTCTAAATTGATCATACATGTTGTACCACATATAGATTAATTGACAGTTCTCTTCATTCTCTTTCAATCCTAGTTCAATAAAGTGAAATATTTTATCTGCAGGAGCTTTTAAGTTGGCTAGTTGGATTCCCACGGCAAAGTAATCCTTAAGCATATATGCTGTGTCCAGTTTTCCCACATACTTATCAAATAAACCATGACTTAATGATGGGTGTTGAGGTGGATAGTATGGTTTGGATTCCTGACAGGAAAATAGTCCTATTAATATGAAGAATGATAATACTCTCATGATGATGGGGTAGTGAAGGAATAAGAATTAATTTTCTCTTCTTTTATAAAGATAAGACCTTGAGTGAATTGACAAATTTTCAGTACGATCGACCCCAGGTATGGAAGTCTAGAGACAAGGTTGTTGTGAGGTATCTTTATTGATCAGTTGGGAAGCACCAGTTCCTTAACGAACTCATGGACTGCATCAATCTGTGTCAATTGATACCATAAAATATAGGCGATAGGAGTGATGAGAATGGCGATCCAGCTGGCAGGATGTCTCCATTTATGAAATTTACCAACCATTAGTAATGCCAGTCCACTAATGACAACACTTGATGGAACGTCCACATGCCAGGGTCTGAGGTCGCTTTCAGAACCCACAAAGAATGCAGACACATAAAACATCCCTCGTCCCACAGTTGGGAGCATGATAGTATAAGAACTGCACAATAGCCACCATGCATGCTCTTCGATATTATTTCGATTTAAAATACTTTTTACAATCGTATAAGCAAATGCAGCTATCAGCATAGTTTCTACAACAAGAATACTGGTGAAAGATCGAGCCTCTAAAAAGCCGCCAAAAACCTGTCCAGTTTCTTCGAGAAAAAGAGCTGTTTTGATATCATTTGTATAAAGAGAAATGGCCGAAAAAATGACACCCCCTGCGATCATAAATCCGAAAATTCCCATCGTCCGATGCAGCGCTACATTTTTTTTGGCAATTAGAATGGGTTGAATAATGAGAAAAATGAACCAGAGCGATGCCGTCCAATAGTGAATGTGGACACCCCAATCCTGCTCCCTAAAAAAAGGCCAATAGTCTGGGAAAATGCCGATCTGCATCACCAGAAATGGGAGAAGCGTCCATCGATATAAGCTTGTGAGGTTTTTTGAGATTGCCAGACTCATATCCATATTTCAAATGACCGAGAACAAGTGATTTCTCAGTAAGAGGTATCAATACAGAAGGTACTATCATTTAATGGAATATCCATCTGTAGCAAAGGAAAAAGACTTATTACTACCGCTTTGTCCTACCATAACCGCCTGAATTAAGGGGCGAATATCCATTTTTGCACTTAGCTCCACGATGAAATTTGCTCCAGGACCTCCCGTGTCATCATCTTTATCTACCACATAGTTGATAGTTGCCATGGGACCTAAGCTGATAGGATTTTCTATATAGCTACGGACTAGCGTGCCGTCTGTATTGTAATAATCGATGGTCGAAATGAATAGTGAGTCCGAAAAGCTTGTATTTCGGATACTTAAAGTGGCTGCCAAAAGGGTGCTCTGATTCTGTTGGTCCAGGTAGATATCCGAGTATATCGGTACGTAGATGATATCAGAGAATGTCTGCTCATTGGCCTCAATGGCCCGATCCATCTCATGTGCCTTCAGGGTGTCTTCACCTGAAGTACCCTGGTTGGGATTCGATTGAGTACAAGCAGTAATGAAAGTTACTAGTAGTATGAAGCAGATAAATCTCATATGGCGATATCTTCTGTTTTTGGCTTATTTCTCAATAAAGGTGCCCGGGAAATGAGAGCAAATCCGAAGGTCAGGACTCCCAATCGACCGATGAACATCAAGAGAGAAATCATGATTTTATTCCAGTCAGAGAGGCTTCCGGTGATGCCTGTGGACAGTCCTACAGTACTCAAAGCCGAAGCAACTTCAAACAAAATTTCTTCAAAATCAAATCGACCTCCATCTATCATTAAACAAATCCAGGTTCCCACAATCAGAATGAATGTATAAAAAATAGAAGAAGACACCGCCAGATATATGTTGGAAGCCGGTATCTCTTTGCTGAAAAAGGTAACATGCTGCCGTCGCTTAAGGACAGAAATTAGCACTGCAATTAGGGCTGTAATGGAGGTAGTCTTAATGCCTCCTCCAGTGCCGGCAGGTGAGGCACCGATAACCATCAAAACGATCATAATAAAGGTACCTCCCTTCGTGATGGCCCCTATATCATAATTATTAAACCCTACGGTCGTATGGGCAGATATGCTTTGAAATACAGCGAGACCAAGACCATGCAATCCCTGTGATTGTAGGGTTGAGTCTGCAAAGTATATCGTAATGGTAGCAATGATCCAAAATAGGAAAGTAGCCATCAAAATGATTTTGGTCGTGAGTGTGACTGATTTTCTTTTCCCGATAACCCGAAGCCAGAAGTCAAGTAACACAATAAAACCAATAGACCCCAATAGTGACAAAACCAAAATTGTGGTAGTGATCAGGGAGTTGCCACTGAACGATGACATTGAATCTCCAAAAAGACTAAATCCCGCTGTACAGAATGCAGATACGCTGTGGAAAATACCGTTCCATGCAGGGTTTTCTACTCCTGCCTCTCTGAATCCCAGGTAGAGGATTATGGCTCCAATGGTTTCTATAATTAGTGTAAAAATAAATACACTATAGATGAAAGAAATCAAGGGATACCGATCTGGCAAATTAAATTCTACCTTGAGAAGTCGCGCTGAAAGTCCGGGCAGTCTTTTTGTCTGTTTAAGAATTATGAATGAACTCAGCGCCATGTATCCGATCCCACCTAATTGAATAAAAATCAGACTGATTACTTGACCCGCCATATTATAGGAGCCGGAAAAGTCAGCAGGAGCGAGACCCGTTGTACTGACTATCGAGACTGCAAAAAAGAGATGATTGATTACAGAGTTGCTTGCGTTTTGCAAGAAGGGCAGCAATAGGAATAGAAAGCATAGAATGGTTAATACAAAATAACCCTGAATCAAAAGAAGTACCGTGGATTTGTCGTCCGTTTTCCTGGACTCCAGCCATGTCCTGAGCTTTGTCATACCCTTCACATTTATACCCGGGCAAACTAGATTTTGTTCGTTGAAGGTAGAAACGATTTTCGATCAAATGATGAAAATATAAGATGGTGCGCTTTACTCATCAATCGCTCAATCGTAGTCAAGTCTTACTCATCAAACCAGTCGTTCATCTGATAACAGTACACCCAATATCGACTTTCACTCCACTTGTTTTCCTCAGGGAAAGGTGTACCAGGAAGGAGCTCTCTATTGACTGGAATCCATCTGATTTGGATTTCCAACTTAGAAATTCCTGCCGACAGACTTCGATCAATAAGGAATTCTTCTTCTCTCCAACGACGATTGCTAGTGATGATCTTTGGATCGGTAGGTGATAACTCCGCTTCGGTATAGGATCGTCCGGAAGGCCAGGAGAAATAACAAGTGTTGCTTCCTGGGGTATACCAGGTGCCGGCATTAGTCCATTCTCCATTGCTTCCAGCGGGACGTACCCAGACACTGGCCTTTTGATTGGGATATCCGTAGTCGAATTTTCTGCGGAGTAGTACGCCCAGGTTATTTGAATCCAGTGAAACCGTGAAAGTACTGTGTCCCTGCATGGTACGCACGGAGTCACTCACTGCAGGGTAGAACATGCGAGTACTCTTCCTGGAGGTCTGGTCATCTGGTGAATGCTGGTCGGGCAGGTCGCTGTCAGGGCCAAGTTCGTATCGGGACGTGAGCTGATAAGGGGCCGAGGCAGTGGGAGAATCATAATGATGGGTAAGTATGTCCGCCGGGTTAGAAACATTGATTTCATCGGTCAGTTTTAGGGTGGCCGTTGGAGCTCCATACCAATAGGCCACTCCGCTGTAATGCTCCTCCGAGGTGTTCTGACCACCATGTTCGAGTCCAATTACGGC